>JANYDJ010000136.1 GCA_025363675.1 Flavobacteriaceae bacterium
CACTCTTAAACTGGAAGGTGACACATATGAAAAGTTAAAGATTGCGACTGAAGAAGTAAGTTCAGCACTCCGAAGAATTTCTCGTTCATTAAGAATTAATTACAATGACAACGAGTTTGACTTAAAAGAATCAATTCTTGAACTCCAAGCTACAATTCTAAGAACAAATAAGTTAGATTTTGAGTTAGTGATGAAAGATTTTGAAGGTATTAATAATCCGCAACTTGAAATAAATATTTACAGAATAATTCAGGAACTTATAAGTAATGTAATTGAACATTCAAGAGCAAGCAAATTAGTTCTCTCTATTGAAAAAACTAAAGAGTTTATTTCTTTTTCAGTAAGTGATAATGGTAAAGGGTTTAATTCAGAAATAAGGGGTCGTGGGATAGGACTTAAAAATATTAGTTCAAGAGTTAATTACTACAACGGGAAACAAGACATTACTTCCTCTGAAAATGGAACTACAATTAAAATTCAGTTACCAACGATTGCATAAATTAAAAAATATAAGTTGAAAAAATATAATGTTGCAATAGCTGATGACCATCATTTATTTACAAGTGGGATTAAAATTCTTCTTGAAAGTGAAGGAATTTTTTTGGTTACTATAATAGCTCACAATGGACAAGAACTAATTGATAACCTATCAATATCTTATGACATTGATTTGATTTTATTGGATATATCTATGCCTATCCTAAATGGGATTGAAACCACCAAACTAATTAGAGAAAAATGGGGAAATGTGTTGATTGTGGCACTTACAATGCATGATGATAGCAGGACAATAAAACAATTTTTGGATAGTGGCGGGAATTTATTTTTATGTAAAGCCATTCCAACAGATGAGTTAATTTCAAACTTATTAAAGATAATTAAATGACAACTAAACACGAAATAGGTGATACTCACTTGAACAAACTTTTGTGCGAACCTCAAACAGTTGTGCTCCGTGGGAACAGCACGGCAGCAGCTAACATAAAGATTAAAAGAAATTTTTAAAAAGGGGGCTTTGAGTGGTAAACGAACAGACATACTTCCCCCCGCCCTCGCAAGTTTAGCGATTAGCGTAACTTGTGAGCAGCATAAAGCAAGTTTGTAACTTGCATCTAAAACATAACAACCCCCCAGTTGTCCGTAGAGTTATTCTACGGATGCTATGATAAAAATGAGTCTCCGACAGCGATGCCACCTGGCAAATAATAATGACGGTAACCGTGGGTTTGATGAGTAATGTGCAAAGTATTGGTGTGGGAGGATGAAATGCATAGTTTGGTTAGTGATAACACCAACCAAGGGCAAAATGACCGGAAATAACCCGCTACAAAGTATCGGTTATACGCCTAAATTATGAGGAATAACCGACAGAATGTGGCGGGTATATATAAGTTATGTGCAATTCTGGGGGACAGTGCTACAACTGAAATGTTGTGAATAAAAACAAGTGAAATTGCAAACGGACGACCTGCGTTTTTGACTATCTTTGAAAACAATAATAAATTGAATTTGACAATGGAAATATTAGGCAACAAACAACATAAAATTATTCACGGAGACGCTCTTGAAGCATTGAGAAATCTACCTGACAATTCTGTGGATTTAATATTTGCCGACCCTCCTTACAACATCGGTAAAAACTTTAATGGACACATTGAAAAATGGAAAACCGAAGAAGCATACTTGGAATGGTGCTATGAGTGGCTTGACTTATGTATTCAAAAACTAAAACCAAACGGCAGTTTTTATGTAATGACAGCGACACAGTTTATGCCTTACTTCGATATTCACCTACGAAACAAATTAACAATTCTTTCAAGACTTGTTTGGTCGTATGATAGTTCAGGGGTACAGGCAAAAAAATATTATGGTTCAATGTATGAGCCAATTTTGTTTTGCGTAAAAGACAAAAATAATTACACATTCAATACAGACGACATTTTAGTAGAAGCAAAAACAGGAGCAAAACGCAAACTTATTGACTATCGTAAAGCTGTTCCGACAGTTTACAATTCCGAGAAAGTTCCTGGTAATGTTTGGGAGTTTTCAAGGGTTCGCTATCGTATGGACGAATACGAAAATCACCCAACACAGAAACCAATTGCTTTACTTGAACGAATTATCAAAGCAAGTTCTAACGAAGGCGACTTAGTTATAGACCCCTTTTCGGGAACTTTTACAACTTGCTTTGTTGCAAAAGAACTTGGCAGAAACTCCATTGGCATAGAACTACAAGATGAGTATGTGAAAATCGGTTTGCGTAGATTACAATTAGCAAAAGAGTTTAAAGGCGAAAAATTACAAAAAGAAATCCGCACATTTGAAACAGAAAAGTTGGCTACCGCCAACACTTTAAGATTATTTGAAGAACCCAATGGAAAATATATTCACAGCAAACATTAAATCGGTTTTAGAAAAACATTTTGGCAAAACTGCTGATGATATTTTCGATAAGAGCCAACTTATTCAATACATAAACGAGAAAACCCGCTCAGCAAATAAGGGTTCAAAATCACGTTCAAGTTTTGCAAACCTTTATGCCATCTATGTTATCATAGAGGACTATATCGCCAACAATTATGATAAAAAAGGAGATTATTCAAAGTATGAAGGTGCTTTGTTTAACAAACTGTTTGCAAGACAAAGAGAGTTACCTTTTGGCAGTAAACTTCAAAATCACGCATTGAACAATAGAATGAACTCGGAATTTCAAAAGTATTTCCCGAGTTCAGAGTTTATTCCAATTCTTCGCAACCATGAAACGAATCGTTATTGGATAAATGAAAACCTTTTGAAAATAAAAGTTGGCAAAGCCAACTTCAATATCGCAAAGGCTATTATTGAAATTATTGACGAGTATTCCAAGAAAAAACAAGATGCTTTTCAACGCTTTGTAAAATCTTGTGAGGAGTTACAAGAGATTGGTAAAACAACCCCGAAAAAAATCGAGGAGTTTGTAATTGGTTTGCTGGCTCCAAATGTTGATGCAAGACTTTTTGAAATCGTTAGTTATTCCATTCTCAAATATTTCTATCACGACCAACAAATTATTTGGGGATTTGAAATGGACAAACTAAACACAGAAAATTTGAAACTTTACAAGACGGGCAGAACAAACGCTAATGACGGTGGTATTGACTTTGTGATGAAACCGTTGGGACGATTTTTTCAAGTAACCGAAACATTAGACTTCAAAAAATATTTTCTAGACATTGACAAAATTCAAAAGTTTCCAATCACTTTCGTAATCAAATCAACCGAACCAACACAAGACCTTTTAACGAAAATCCGAGACAACGCAGGTAAAACCTATTCAATTAAAGCCATCGTTGACAAGTATATGGATTGCATTGAAGAGGTGATAAATATTCCGACCATCAACGACCGATTTAACGATGCTGTTAAACAAGGTTACTTAAACAAAATCCTTGACGATGTAGTAATTCAAAACAAAGTTGAGTTCAACTATGAGGACACGGACGATGACGAAGAATAGAAGAACGGCACATAACAGCACCTACAAGAAATTGGCGGTTCAGTGGTTAAATGAAGCTTTGTGCTCCCCGCCCTCGCAAGTTTAGCGATTAGCGTAACTTGTGAGCAGCATAAAGCAAGTTTGTAACTTGCATCTAAAACATAACAAAACCCCAGTTATCCGTAGAGTTATTCTACGGATGCTATGATAAAAATGAGTCTCCGACTCATGCCTAATAAAAACAAATCCCCGTTCTTCGGGATTTTCCCGATAGCAATCGAGACGAAGTAATGAACACTAGATTTGTAATCCAGATTAAAAACATAAAAAAACCCGCCCCACAAAGGCGGGTTTTTTGTTTGCCTGTATCCGTTGGCTAAAGCCAAACTGCAATGAATAGTATACAATACCTTCCTATTCCCCCTCAGGGTGTTAGAGGGCTTCATTGCCGTCAGATTTATCTGACGGATATAATTGGCAATGAATAGTGGAGTATTTCGAGATTGTAGAAAATTGATGTGAGGAAATATTCATTGCCGTCAGATTCATCTGACAGATTTAATTGGCAATGAATTGTGGGTATTTCGAGATTGTAGAAAATTGATGTGAGGAAATATTTCTTCACCTGTAACTGAAATTATAAAATCTAAACTTGATTTAATGGATATGAAAGAGCAGGATTTTATGAAGCCGGATAGATAATTTTTGCATGGAAAAATTTTGGGCCACAGAAGCCGCATTCCGTTCCATAATGATAGCGTATAACCTTATGAGTTTGTTCCGTCAAGTCGTACTTAAAAGCAAGTCACAAGCCACTTTAAGTACATTAAGATTCAAATGCTTTGCATTAGGAAGCTGGATAACAAAACATGCAGGAAAAACAATTTTAAACATATCAGCAATAGGCGAAAAACGAAAATGGTTGGACGGATTATTCGACATAGTCAAAAATAAAGACAGTTCATTTTATTTTTCTAATGCATAATCTCGGATAATGGTTAAAAAAATCTTAATTTTAATAAATTACTTGTTTAAAATTTGGCTCTTATTTTTGCCCCATGCAAATTTCAAAAGCTGAATTCGTAAAAAGCAGTTCACATATATCTCAATGCCCTACAGACGATAGACCTGAAGTAGCTTTTATAGGGCGGAGCAATGTTGGCAAATCGTCGCTTATTAATATGCTAACAAGCAAAAAGGGATTGGCCAAAACTTCTTCAACACCAGGCAAAACCCAAACTATTAATCATTTTGATATTGATGGCAAATGGTATTTGGTTGATCTTCCAGGCTATGGATATGCCCGTGTATCTAAATCGGAGCGGTCGCGGTTTCATGGATTTATTACCGAGTATATAACCAAACGCGAAACCATATATAGTTTGGGTGTATTGATTGATAGCCGCCTTGCCCCCCAACAAATAGATTTAGATTTTATAGAATTTTTGGGAGAAAACAAGGTCCCATTCTTTTTAGTACTTACCAAAACCGACAAACTAAAACCCGCTGAACTGAAATTAAATGTTGAAAATTATCAAGCTAAACTTCTTGAAACCTGGGAGCATTTACCACCGATGTTTATTACCTCATCTACCGAAAAAGAAGGAAGAGATGAGCTGTTGGCTTATTTAGATAGCTTTTTAAAGTAGGAGTCAAGAATCGGTTCGCCGCAGGGAATAGGATTTGGGGTTGCTGCCGCTAGAAATATTTACCTACATTTGCAAAAAAATTGAACATATTTCAAGTCTGGTTGTTCTAAAATCTATAATCTTTTCTTGTATAGGTTCTGTGTGATATAAAATATAAAACTATAAATATAAAATGAGTATAACAATTGGCCAAGCGGCACCATCATTCTCACTTCGCGACACTGAAAAAAATGTAGTTTCGCTTGAAGACTTTAAAGCAAAGAATTTAGTTATTCTTTTTTTTCCATTAGCATTCACAGGTACTTGTACCAAAGAGCTTTGTACTATTCGTGATGATATTAGTAACTATCAAAATATGAATTGCGAGGTGGTGGGTATTTCTGTCGATTCATTATTTAGTTTGGGCAAGTTTAAAGCTGAACAAAATTTGAATTTTCCTTTGCTAAGCGATTTCAATAAAAAAGCATCTACTGCGTATGATTCTTTGTTCGAAACATTTCCCAATGATATGGAAGGTGTATCGAAACGTGCAGCATTTGTGGTTGACAAAAATGGTATGATACAGTATGCTGAAATATTACCAGCTCCTGGCGATTTGCCAAATTTTGATGCAATTAAGGCTTGCGTAGCTTCTTTGTGAGAAGTTTGAAATTAGTACATCTACGCTCCGTTTTGTAATAGAACAGTTTTATCGATTGTTCCAAATTTGTATCATATCGATTTTGGAATCATATCTATAAGATTTAGAATCTGCTTTAAATAAACCCGAAAAATCCCCGCTTGTGGCGAGGATTTTAGCGGTATCAAATAAACCGAATCAATTTTTTTTTAGGAATCGTGAATAGGTTTCTGGTGTTCTCATATTAGAAGGACCAGAGTTCTATTATATACTATGTTTACCTTAGTAAGGTGAAAGTTCCTCTCATAGTTTCCCCGGCCACAAAAGTGCTCGATGTTTTAGCCTCATAAACCAGCTCGAACAAGTATACATCTTGGGGGCAAGCTTTTTCTTTCATCGTGCCATCCCATCCTTTATCATTTTCGTTGCCAATATATATTTGCTGCCCCCATCTATTATATAATACCATGGTATATTTTTCAACACCCGAGGTAGATGGTTTGAAAAATTCGTTTAGTCCATCATCATTGGGAGTGAATGCTGAGGGGATATATACTTTAGGCTCGATGTGAGGGGGTAATTTTACAATATGTGTATCCACGGGATTGGTTTTAACATTTGCAACTGATATCTGTACTTCATCATATTCAGTGCACAAACCATTGGTAACGGTCCATCTAAAAGTGTATTCACCTTTCGACAATCCTGTAACTGCTGAAAATGGAGAAGTGGGGGATTCTATTTTAACACTGTGGCCCGCTACTTGGGTCCATATTCCCGTGGCTTTGCCCGGGTCGTTGCCATTAAGAGCACTGCTTGTGCTGGTATTTACATTTGTATTTAGATATTGATGACCACCTGCATTTGCTTTAACTGGAGCATAATTGGTAATTGTTATAATACCATCAGTAGCTTGACCACCTACCGTAATAGTCCATTTAAATTTATAAATGCCGGGTGTCATATTTTTAATAGCAGTAGTTTGGTTGCTGGTATCACTAATAGTGCATACTGGGCCAGCTGTTTGGCTCCATGCACCGGTACCTGCACCGGGGTTGTTGCCATATATAGTAATGGTAGATGCATTGCAGTAGCTTGCATCGGCTCCCACTTTTGAATCGGGAATAACGATTACATCCATAGTGTCTGATTTTGCCCCGCATGAATTTGTAATATTCCACACAAATTGATATACTGTATTTTCTTTCATACCGGTTATTTGGCATAAGGGTGAATAAGGACTGTCAATGGAAAGTTGCCTAGCACCAACCTGACTCCATGCTCCCATTTCTTGAGGCCTTGGTATATTACCTTTTAAAAACAAAGGTGTGTTTTTAGTAATAGATTGATCGGGTCCGGCATTGGCGGGAGTTGGGCCGTCAGTAGATATATATAATGAAACTTGGTCGGAGGTGGTGGCACATCCTGCACCGTTATCAATTTCCCATTTCATGGTATAGCGTCCACCTATTAATCCGGTAAGGGTGCACGAAGGGTCGTGTATATCGGAGAATACTGCATTGTTAGGGCCAGATAATTGGGTCCAGGTTCCCGTACCAGTAGTAGGTATGTTAGAAGCTAATGAGCCCGCTACCACATTGCATGCAAATATTTGATCGGTGCCGGCTTTTGATTCGCTTGGTGGAGTTGATATAGTAATTGTTGCAAAGTCTGTGTCTTGGCCGCAGGTATTAGAAGATATATATCTTAATTTATATAATCCTTTTTTTAATAATTTCGTTATATTGTTTCCTGAAATTGCTGGTGTGCACGGGCCACTAACAAAATACCAGGTACCAGCAGTAACGGGAGCCATTGTGGCCGTGGTGGCACCACAATCGGCAATAATATCTTTGCCTGCATCTGCTTTAATAGGCGAGAATACTACAATACTAACCACCGCACTGGTAACACAGGTGCCTCTGGATAAGGTCCATTTGTAGGAATAAGCACCCGCAGCAGAAATGCCGGTAATGGTAGTTTTTGCAGAATCTTTAGTTGTAATAGAAGTTGTTGATCCTCCTGTTTGTGTCCATAAACCGGTTACAGATGAATCGAGTCCGGTGCCAGATATTTTAAATGATGAGGGTAGATTACTTATACAAAGGTTTTGATTTGGGCTGGTAGAAACTGTATTTGCAATGCCCAAAGATATGATAGTAATACTTACGGTATCTTCGTTTGATATACAAGGGCCTGCCACGGTCCATTTTAAATAATAGGTGCCAAGTACCAAATCGCCCAAGGTAGTGTTATAGGTATTTATATTGCCCAAGGTGCCTCCGCCAGGGCCGCTAAGTAAAGTCCAAGTGCCTGTTTGTTTGCCAGTGCCTGGGCACGAACCTGCAAGTCTCACCTTTGTGGCACAACTCACATTTTGGTGTGGACCTGCATCAACAGGTGCACCACCCATATAGGTTATAGTAACATCGTCGGACACACTACAGTTGCCATTTGTAACAGTCCATCGTAGCACAATATCCGAAACGCCTATACAATTATTACCCGAAAGTGTGAACTTACTGGTGGGAGATGTGGGGTCGGAAAAAGTGCCGCTGCCCCCAGAAATAACTTTCCATACACCTTTTTCATTCGAGTCTAGTGCACTTGCAGATAAGTCTGCAGCCAAACCATTAATGGTGCAGAGCGTTTGTTTGTTGCCTGCATCGGGCGTATTGGGTATGGGGCTTATTTTTATTATTACTTGGTCGGCCACCGTGGTGCCGTCTTTGCAAGTAGCGGTAATTTTAAAAGTATAGGTATTACCACCTTTATATCCTGTAAACGGAGTTGATAAGCTATCAGGATAAGTAATTTGCAACGAGGGACCGCTAACCAGAACCCAATGAGCAGCTGTGGAAAACAGACCGCTGGCATTACCTTTTAACTCACCGGGAAGTGATACACAGGTCGATTGATCTATGCCCCCATTTACGGTGCAATTTTGTGATTTTAATGACCCGGTTGCGAGGGTTAAAATTAATGTTAGAAATAAATAAATCGCTTTCATTTTCGTAATAGTTTATATTGTTATTTTTTTGGTATATTATTAAGTGTATCAAATAAATTTTTTTCCTTTTATTTGATAGTACAAAATTCCATTATATACAGATGCCGTTTAAAGACTTGCGACATATAAACTATATGATAGTAATCATTTATTTAATTTTATTTATTTACATGTTAATGATTTGTTTTTTTATTTATGTATCATAGTAATACATAGGTAAGATGCTTTGTTTTACAGTAGCTGTAAAGAATTATATAAATATAAAAATTAGTTTGTTGCTCCAGCATTTATATATCGGCTAACGGGTATAAAAAAGAAAAGCCCCGACATTTTTGTCGAGGCTAAATATGGAAACCAAACCATATACTTATTTTATTTTTAGAATCTTTTTATATATAAATTATGCCAGTGGAATTGTGAGAAATATTTCTATATATTTATTAGATAAATATAGCTGAATATTAATTATGTTTTTTCACAGGTTCTTTGCTTTTTTCTATATATGCTTTTTCGAAATCTGCAAACCAACTCATTCCCAATGTATAGGTAGTTGCTGCTGTTTGCAAATCATTGGCTTTCTTTGTTTTTTGATCGTGCTTGGCGTAGTACTCAGCAATGGCTATTTGGGCTTCCCTCAAGCTCACGTTATTGGTTGACATATAGAGATTAATCTGATCTTTCATGTTCACACACTTTATAAAGCTGTTCATCTCATTTTGTAGTATTGCCGAGTCTAATGACAGTTTGCTTTTGTATTTGATGGTTTTATCATTACTGATAAAAAATACTGCGGGCAGTGCAAACACCCCATTTTTGCGGGCGAAGTGTTTTCCTTCCCTGGTTGCTACATCAGCTTTTACATATACAAAATTTGAACTTATCTGGCTTTGTATGGAAGTAGTGTTTACCACTTTTCTTAAAAATACCCGACTGGAATAGCAGGTGTTTGAACTTACCAAAACGATAAGTGGTTTGTTTTCTTTTGAGGCGTCTACAAAAGATTTTTCGAAGGTGTCTGACTCAAGCCCGTCAGAGAAAGGTACTTCGGCTCGCATAAACATGGCGAACGCAGCGATAAACGCAGTCAAGTAAAATAGTTTTATTAAATGTTTCATTTTTGTTGTGTTATATTGTGATGCAAAATTGAATATAATACTACTTGCAATAAATGATTTGCATCAATATATTATAATGATGTTTGTCATGTATGCTGAGAATAGGGAACTGCTGCTTTGGCTCATAGATGACCGTCTGCCTAAGAACGGGCAATTTAAATAGCAATTTTATCTAATCAATTAGCACAGTATGATATGATAGTAATACCTATTTATTTTAATGGAATTGAATACAGATATTTTAATTAGCCCAAATATTTATATACATTAATCCCACACTCCTAGTTGGTTTCGTATTTAACCATACCTTTGTCTCAAACTTTATAAAGTAGTAATACAGAACCATGCTACACGCACTATTTGAGTATGCAAATGAGGGAATCATAGTTTCTGACAAGAATGGAAAAATTGTGATTGCAAATCCTACTGCCGAAAAACAATTTGGTTTTGAAGTAGAGGTGCTTATTGGCAAAAGTATAGAAGACCTAATTCCCGAAAGCGTATCGAACGATCAGGTAAAGCACGAGCAAGAGAAATTTGCCAGTCAGCACCCACGTGCTATGGGAAAAGGCATTGATTTGTTTGGCCACAGGAAAGACCAGACCGTTTTTCCGGTAGAGATGAGCGTAAGTATTTTTAAAACTACAGAAGGCGAGTACCTCATGTATTTTATTGTAGATATTACTGAGCGGAAGAAACAGGAACTGGAGATTAAGAGGGCACAAGAAGAAATTATTCAGTTGAATATTGATTTGGAAAAGCGGGTGATAGAACGCACCAAAGAGCTTGACGATGCCAATATCGAACTTGCACGAACCAAGGCCGAAGTGATGCAGTCGTTTAATAAGGAGAAGGAACTAAATGAATTGAAATCTCGCTTTGTTACCACCGCATCTCACGAGTTTCGTACACCATTGGCTACCATACTATCATCCGTATCACTTATTGGAAAATATAATGAACCGGGCGATGAGGACAAACGAAAAAAGCATATTAACCGAATAAAATTATCGGTAACCCACCTTACTGAAATACTCAACAACTTTTTATCATTGGGCAAATTAGAAGAAGGTATTGTGAGAAATAATCCCGAGCCGATGATCTTAGATCAGTTTATTAAATCGTTGATTGATGACAATAGAACATTGGAGAAAGAAGAACAAGAGGTAAATTACAAACATATAAAAGGCGATACTGCTATTCAGCTCGACAAGTATTTATTTCACAGTATTCTGCTCAACTTAATATCCAATGCTATTAAATATTCGCCCGAGCATAAACCCATACAAATTACCACAGAAATAGTAAATCAGAAATTAACTTTATATGTGATAGATCAAGGTATGGGGATTCCAGCAACAGACCAAGAAAACCTTTTCGAGCGTTTTTTTAGGGCAAAAAATGTAGAGAATATTCAGGGCACTGGTTTGGGACTTAATATAGTAAAAAAATATGCAGAACTTATGAATGCAGAGATTATCATAGAATCGACAGAAGGTGTGGGCACCACTTTTCAGATAGAATTTATACTTACCTAGTGCAATTGAAAAATGAATGCTTGCTGTTGCGAAAATAAATGAACTGAACAAAAAACGTTACATTTGAACTTTTAATTTAATACCATGAATAAAACAATTTTACTTATCGAAGACAATGCTGATATGCGTGATAATATTGCAGAGATATTAGAACTGGCAAAATATAAAGTGCATACAGCATCCAATGGCAAAGAGGGAGTGCGTATGGCTCAAACGGTAAAACCCGATTTAATTATTTGTGATATCATGATGCCCGAGCTTGATGGGTATGGTGTATTGCACATGCTGGGCAAAGATATGGCCACTGCAAGCATCCCTTTTATTTTCCTAACAGCCAAGTCAGAAAAGAACGACTACCGCAAAGGAATGGGCTTAGGTGCCGATGATTATATTACCAAGCCATTTGATGATACAGAACTTTTGGATGCCGTAGAGATAAGGCTGAAAAAATATGATATACTTAAAACAGAATATTCAAAAACAGCCGAAGGTTTTAACGAGTTTATTGATACCGTTAGAGGGCTAGAAGAACTAAAAAAATTATCGGAAGAGAGCAAACCCAAACAATATTCTAAAAAGGAAATTATATATATGGAAGGCAGTACGCCTAACAGAATATATTTTATTACCAAGGGCAAAGTAAAAACCTATAAAGCTAACGATGACGGTAAAGAATATATTGTATCATTATATACCCAGGGCGATTTTTTTGGTTACAATCCGTTGCTCGAGAATATGCCTTATACCGACTCAGCTATGCCTATGGAAGATTCGGAATTGGTGGTTATATATAAAGAAGATTTTTTTGCTCTGCTTTTAAACAATAGAGATGTTGCTTTAAAGTTTATAAAAATGCTTTCGAACGATGTAACCGAAAAAGAAGAACGGTTGATAAAATTGGCTTATAATTCAGTACGTAAAAGGGTGGCAGATGCATTGGTAACACTGCATGACAGGTATGCCAAAGATAAAGTAGAAATATTTAGTATGGAAATTTTACGTGAAGATTTGGCCAATATGGTAGGCACATCTACTGAAAGTGTAATTAGAACCTTGTCGGATTTTAAAGAAGAGAAATTAATCGAAATTAAGGGAAGTACTATCACATTTTTAAGCTTGGATAAGATAAAGAGAATGCGTAACTAGTATATAAACTTTGAAACAACAAACCACCAATATACGAGTAGCAGAACAAGGTTTAGCCCAGTCTGACATAGAAAAAAAATTATCGATTCTAATTATCAATACCGAAGAAAGTTTTGTATTGGTTGATACCCATTTTAATATTGTTACTTTTAATGCTGCTTACGAAAAACAGTTTACGCGGTTGTTCAATAAAAGTTTTACTAAAGGCGATTCTATTCTTCAATATAGTATGGTTCACTCGGTGGATGAGTTAGAAAAAATATATCAAAAAGTATTTGCGGGAGAAAAAATAGAAAAAGAAGTACAACTAACTTATAATGGGAACCCCCATACATTTATCATAAAATATAAACCCGCATTAGATGAGCTGGGAAATATTTTCGGAGCTTTTGTAAACACCTACGATATTACTGACCGTGTAGAGGCTCTTGAAAAGGTAAAACAGTCGAAGGAAAACCTGAAGGCCATTTTTGAAAATACTTCAGAGGGTTTTATTTTGCTTGATAACAATTGTATCGTCAAAGCTTTTAATAGTAAAACCAAAAAGTATACTTTCTTTATGTCAGACAATGAAATGGAGGTGGGAAAAAACTTATTTGAGTTTGTGGAGCCCTCGCGGACGGAACTCTTTAAAGATATTATTGCAAAGGTTTTGTTTGGAGAAACCATACAATACGATCGCCCTTACCAAAAAGAAAATAGCAGCTTGGTATGGATAGATTTTTCTATCACACCTGTAAAAGAAAATGGAGACATAACGGGTATATGTATTGCCATACGCGATATTACACAAAGGGTACAAAATGAAGTGGCCCTTACTGAACTATATGATAAGCTAAACAAAAGAGCAGAGGAGCTATCGCAATCGAATGCGGAACTAGAAAAATTTGCCTATATAGCCTCGCACGATCTGCAAGAGCCCTTACGTATGGTAACCAGTTTTATGAGCAGGCTTGAATATAAATACAGCGACCAGCTTGATGACAAAGCAAAACAATATATACATTTTGCAGTGGATGGGGCAGCACGCATGCAAAAAATAATACTGGACCTACTTGAATATTCGAAGATTGGAAAGAAGGAATATAAATACGAAGAAATAGATGTGAATAATTTAATGGAAGAAGTATTACAATTAAATACTTCAATTATTAATGAAAAGAATGCTTTAGTTACGTGGGACAAACTTCCAAAAATATATGGTTATAAAACACCCTTGTTGCAGCTTTTTCACAACGTGGTGAACAATTCATTAAAATACCAATTAGCCGACAAAAAACCCCTAGTAAAAATTTTAGTTGAGGAGCATATCGACCATTGGCAGTTTTCGGTACATGATAATGGTATCGGGATAGAATCGCAGTTTTTAAATAAAATTTTCGATATGTTTCAACGCTTACATCAAAAAGAAAAGTATAGTGGCACTGGTATCGGTTTGGCAATTTGTAAAAAAATTGTTGAAAGTCACGAAGGTAAAATGTGGGTTGAGTCTGAAGAGGGAGCGGGCTCCGTTTTTTATTTCACTATTAAAAAGAAAATATATAATAAGTTTATATCAGAATGACCGACTCCATAAACCCGATACATATTTTATTAATAGAAGACAATGAAGGCGATGTTGTACTTACCTTAGAAGCATTGGGCGATGGGAAAATAGTGAATTCTATATCGATTGTAAAAGATGGGTGGGAAGCAGTACAATATTTGGAAAAAACGGGGAGTTACCTAGATGCCCAAAAACCTGATATTATTTTAATGGATATAAACCTTCCCAAAATGAACGGTTATGAGGTACTGAAAAGAATTAAAGAGCAAAACGAAATAAAACATATTCCGGTAATTATTATTACTTCGTCATCATCTCAGAAAGATATATTTAATTGTTATCATAATTGTGCGGCAGGATTTATTACCAAACCATTTGAAACAGCCGCTTTCCTAAAAATAATTATATCATTAGAAAATTTCGGAATAAGTATTACACCATTGGCACCTATTAAAATATTGTAGCATGACGCAACGCAAAACTGAATTTAATTTTTTAATAATTGAAGACAACCTGGGAGACTTGTTGTTGATAGAAGAATATCTGAAAGAAAATATTTCGGCACCTACTATATACCACGCTAGTACTTTTGCCCAAGCAGTTGATATACTAAATAAAAACCTAGAATTAGATGCTATATTACTCGACCTCACCCTGCCCGATGCAGAAGGTGAGCAGTTGGTAACTGATATATTAAAATTAGCAGGACAAGTTTCGGTAATAGTTCTTACAGGTTTTAAAGGTCAAGACTTTGGGATAAAAACATTAACCTTGGGTATATCCGATTATCTGTTGAAAGACGAACTTAATGCATCTCAGCTTTATAAAAGTGTAGCTTATAGTATTGAACGCAAAAGGATTGAAAAAATATTAAAAGAAAGTAATGAGCGTTACGAAATATTGGCACAAGCCACCAGCGATACTATATGGGATTGGAATATTGAAATAGACCAAATGAAATATAATGATGGTATTTCCAGAATGTTTGGCTACTTAGAGTCCACATTAGAAAATACCAGTAAGTGGTGGGAAAACAAAATACATCCTGACGATATACAAAGGATATATAAAGAATTAAATCATTCTTTTGAGCAGGCCATCCCAAATCTTCAACTCGAATATCGATTTTTGTGTGCAGATAATACCTATAAATATATATTAGATAGAGCCTTCATTGTTTTTAATACTTTAGGTAAACCCATAAGAGTGATAGGGGCTATGCAGGATATTACCCAGCGTATAGAAGCCAATACTAAAATGAAGCAATCGGAAGCCAACCTGCATGCTATTTTCGAAAATTCGTCAGAAGGATTTATATTGATGGATAAGGATGGCAAAGTAATATCATATAACAATAAAGCCATCGAATTTAATTTGCTAAATTTAAGTATAGATGCTGAGCTACAAATAGGAAGATATATACTCGACTATGTTGAAGATTCCAGAAAAAGTATATATGAGGATTATATAGCCAAAATATATAATGGGGAAACGGTAATGTATGATAAAGCATACCTTCAAAAGGACAATTCTACCATTTGGCTCAACTATATAATACAGCCAGTTATTGCCGAGGGAGTGATTAATGGTTTTTGTAGCACAGGCCGCGATATAACCAAACAGAAACTAGCAGAGCAACTTAGAGAGTTTGACCGGAGCAACCTAAAGGCATTAATTAATAGTACCGATGATTTAATGTGGAGTGTGAACAAGGATAGTAAATTAATTATAGCCAATAAATCATTCAACACCATAGTGGAAGCGATGATTGGAAATAGGATTGAGGCAGGTGCCACTATTTTTGACCCCGGGTATCCCAATGAGCTATTAAAGCGGTTCGAGAATTATTATAATAGAGCCTTTGCCGGTGAAAAATTTGCTGAGGTAGTATATAATGATAGTCCGTTTGAAAGATGGTCGGAAATTTCGTTTCACCCCATACATAATGGAGTTGAAATAGTAGGAACAGCTTGCTATTCGCGAAATATTACGGAAAGGATAAAATCGGAAAAAGTTACATTGGAGTTGGTATACAATTTACAAAATAAAAACAAAGACCTGCAACAATTTTCGTATATAGTTTCGCATAACCTGCGTTCGCAAATTGCAAAAATTTTGGGACTCACCTTTTTACACAATATAGAGCCCGACCATAAAATAAATGATATGACCTTGCTGGAATGTGTGCAGCAAGAAGTTACCAATCTGGACAATGTGGTAAAAGATATGAATACCATTATATCATACCGCGATGTAGATAATAAACAAAATGATACAGTTTCGTTTCAAACCAAATTGAAATTAATAGAGCAAGTACTCGAAAATCAGATTGCAGAAAGTAATGCTATTATTACCAGTAATTTTGTGGTAGGCGAAATTGTATCCGTAAAAAGTTATATATATAGTATTATATTTAATTTGATGAGCAATGCCATTAAATATCGGCAAAAGGAAGTACCTTTAATGATACATATAGAAACTTCTAAAACGGAAGAGTTTATTTATCTTACCGTATCAGATAATGGAATGGGTATCGACCTTAGCAAATATGGCGACAAATTATTCGGCCTATATAAAAGGTTTCATAGCAGTGCCATTGAAGGGCGGGGCATTGGGCTAAGTTTGGTAAAAACGCAAACAGAATCATTAGGGGGCGAAATAGTGGTAGAAAGTAGTATAAACAGGGGGACCACATTTAAGGTATGTTTACCCATAAACGAAAATCAATATGCAATCGATAAATAGTGTTTTTTTAATTGACGATGAGCCTATGTTCAATCTCATCAATAAGAAAATTTTGCAAATAGCAAAGTTTACAGATAATGTATATTGTTATGTAGATGCATCAACAGCATTAAACGAGCTAAAACAAATAGTATATTCCACACCCGCAAATTTCCCAGGTATTATATTTCTTGATATTAATATGCCAGGTATGGATGGGTGGGAGTTTTTAGATGAGTTCAATAAGTTTGATGATGAAATTAAAAACAAATGTAAAGTATATATGCTTACTTCATCTATCGACCCGTTCGACATTGGCAGATCGAATCACTATGATGTTATATATGATTTTATCTCTAAACCGCTGTCTATTGAAAAACTGGCAGTGCTGGGCCAGCATAGGTTAAATTTTTAGGAATAGGAGGAGGAGTAAGGAATAAGGAATGATGAATGATGAATG
>JANYDJ010000160.1 GCA_025363675.1 Flavobacteriaceae bacterium
TGCACATGCTGAATCATATAATGCAAAACTAAAATTATTCAGGGCTAATTTAAGAGGTGTTACTGATATTAAATTCTTCCTGTTTAGGCTTGAAAAAATATTTGCCTAATATGACTGCTCCCGTTAAAAAACAAGTGACCCTGACTAACTAGCAACAAAAAATTAAAAGGCCACCCATTGCAGAGCGGCCTTTTAAAACAAAATCTTGTCACAAATATTATAACAACTCCACCACAATAGCACTAGCACCGCCACCGCCATTGCATATACTGGCACAGCCGTATTTGCCTCCGTGCTGTTGCAGTGTGCTAATTAAACTCATGGTAATACGTGTACCGCTCATCCCAATAGGATGACCCAATGCAACAGCACCACCATTTTTATTTAGTTTTTCTTCGGGTATATTTAGTAGCTGGCAATTGGCAATTCCTACTACAGAAAATGCTTCATTAATTTCAAAACTATCTATTTGGTCGATGGTTAATCCCGCTCTTTGCAAAGCAACAGGTATTGCTTTTGCAGGAGTGGTGGTAAACCATTCTGGAGCTTGGGCAGCATCGCCATATCCTATAATTTTTGCCAATGGTTTTAAGCCCAGTTCGGCAGCTTTTTCAGCACTCATTAATACAACGGCTGCGGCTGCATCATTTAGTTTAGATGCATTGGCTGCGGTAATAACACCATCTTTACTAAAAGCAGGTTTTAATGTTAGCATTTTTTCAAAATTGCCTTTACTCACGTCTTCATCAGTATCAAACAATATAGGATCTTTTCCTCTCACAGGAATTTCAACGGGAACAATTTCATTTTTAAAATTACCTGCAGCTTGTGCAGCTTGTGCTTTTTTATAACTGCTAATGGCAAACTGATCTTGTTGCTCGCGACCAATTTTATATTCTGTTGAGCAAAGTTCGCCAGCCATTCCCATGTGGTAATCTTTATATACATCCCACAATCCGTCTTTTATCATACCGTCAATTATTTGTCCGTGCCCCAAGCGATAACCATTGCGGGCTTTGTCTAGATAATAAGGAATATTGCTCATGCTTTCCATGCCACCTGCTACTATAATATCGGCCTCACCCAGTTTAATACTTTGGGCAGCCATCATAATAGCTTTCATTCCACTTGCACATACTTTATTAATAGTGGTGCAGGGAGTGGTATTTGGCAAACCTGCAAAAATTGCAGCTTGTGTGGCAGGTGCTTGTCCTACATTGGCCGACACCACATTGCCCATATATACTTCATTAACTTGCTCGGGTTTTATGCCGGCACGCTCTACGGCGGCTTTAATGGCAAATGAGCCCAATTGTGTGGCTGTAAATCCGTTCAAACTTCCATTGAAACTTCCTACTGGCGTGCGTGCCATGGATACGATTACTACTTCTTTCATGTATTTATATTATATATGTTTTTTTGTGCGAAGGTAAAGCCATAGTTTGGAAAAAACGAATTTGTTAAATATGTATAGTTTACTTAATATAAACTATTATATTGTTTGTAATATTCTATTAAGTAAATTTCTTCTTTTGTTTAAGGCTTTCTTCCTCATAGGTAGTTTGATATATACCATTTTTGTCTCGCTTGTTAATTTTATATGCTTCTCTCTCACTGTTTATACTTGTTCTCGTTTCATAAAAAATCCTAAGGTCATTGCTCAAAAATGAATGTCCGAATTTGAGCAACTCATTTTTAGCATTTGTTAAACTGTATATTATTTTGTCATCAAGCGGAAAGGAATATTCTTTTGTTTTTGCTGTCGGGTCAATAGTTTGCTTTAATCTCCAAAGTGCGATAGAATTCCAATCATATTCAGAAAAGTCATTACTGTTCCCTTCTCCTAAAACAATGTTATAGTAGTATGGATAATCTGTCGGATAGTTTGAACTACATACTCGGATATACCGTTTATCCTTACGCCAAACAATCTTTGTTGAATATTTTTCAACTTCTGTTTTATTGTGTCCGAAACCAAATTGGTCAATTGCGGGTGTAATAATTTCAACAGCTTTTTCTGCAAAACTTATTTGTTCAATACTACCATTAGCTATTTGTTTGCGTTTAAAGAAGTCAAAAAGTCCCACAGTATTATTTTAAGATTCTAATGCATGAACAAGTATAACATATAACAATATTTTATTGTGCTATCTCAAAAACCTTCTCAGCCACCAAACCATAGTTTTTGGTTTGTGCCAATTGTGGGTTTTTAATATGCCATTCAAATTCTTCTCTAAAATGGCGGATAGCAGCCGCAACAGGCCATGCAGCAGCATCTCCAAGCGGGCATATTGTATTTCCTTCTATGCGGCGTTGTATATCCCACAGCAAATCTATATCATCCATTTTTCCTGTGCCATTTTCTATATGATATAATACTTTTTCCATCCATCCTGTTCCTTCGCGGCATGGGCTGCATTGTCCACAACTTTCGTGGCGGTAGAAACGGGCAAGATTCCAGGTATTGCGAACTACACATTGGTCTTCATCATATACTATAAATCCTCCCGAGCCTAGCATAGAGCCAGTAGCAAATCCACCATCAGCAAGCGATTCGTAACTCATTAATCGGTCTTCGCCTTTGGCTGTTTTACAAACTAAAAAGTGTGGTATAATAGGAACCGATGAACCACCGGGAATACAAGCTTTTAATTTTTTTCCGTTTTTTATTCCGCCACAATATTCATCACTATATAAAAACTCTTCCACAGGAATTCCCAATTCTATTTCATATACTCCGGGTTTATTTATATTACCACAAGCAGAAATTAATTTAGTTCCCGTACTTTTTCCAATTCCAATTTTTGCATACTCATCGCCACCATCATTTATAATAGGAACAACTGCTGCAATAGTTTCAACATTATTTACCACAGTAGGGCTTTGCCACAAACCTTTTACCGCAGGGAAAGGTGGTTTCATTCTAGGGTTTCCGCGTTTTCCTTCAAGGCTTTCTAACAGGGCAGTTTCTTCACCACATATATATGCACCCGCACCGCAGGTAACATATAAATCTAAGTTGTAGCCTGTACCTAATATATTCTTTCCCAACCAGCCATTTGCGTAAGCTTCGGCGATGGCTTTTTCTAATATATGTAATACCCACATATATTCTCCACGTATATATATATAGGAGGTATTTGCTCCCAAAGCATAACTACTTGTTATCATACCTTCCACCAAATAGTGTGGAATTTTTTCCATCAAATATCTATCTTTAAAAGTGCCTGGTTCGCTCTCATCGGCATTGCAAACGAGGTAACGGGGAATGCCTTCGGGTTTTGCCAGAAAACTCCATTTCATACCTGTAGGAAAGCCTGCACCGCCACGTCCACGCAGTCCCGATTTTTTTACTTCTTCCACCACTTCTTCGGGTGTCATCGTTTTTAGAGCTTTTTCTACGCTGCGGTATCCACCTTCTTTGCGATAAACTTCGTATGTTTCAATATCTGGAACATTTACTTTATCTATCAATAATTTTCTGCCCATTGTATTATACTTTATTTTTTAGCTCTGCTATTAATTGATCTACTATTTCGGGTGTGAGATGTTCACGAAAACTATCACCCAATTGTAACATAGGGGCATAACCACAAGCACCCAAACATTCTACACCACGCCAGCTAAAAAGCCCATCGGGTGTGGTTTCGCCTTGTTTTACACCCAAACGATTTTCTATATGATTACAAAGTTTCTCAGCACCTTCTATCATACATGGACCCGTATGACAAACATCGAAAACATATTTGCCAACAGGTTTGGTAAAATACATAGAATAAAAAGTAGCCACTTCATATACTTCGATAGGTTTTAGATTCATTACTTCAGCCACATAATTCATAGTGTCTGCACTCAACCATCCATCGAATTGTTTCTGTGCAATATGTAATATTCTTAGTAATGCTGATTTATGTTTACCTTCAGGATACTCTCCCATCAAGCGTTTCACCAGTTGCATATTTTCTGGAGAAAATTCAATTTTTTGATCAGTTGTTGTCATCTATATATAAAATTTTGTCAGTCTGAGTTTATCGAAGACTACGATTTTTATTTTGTCATGTTGAGCGGAGTCGAAGCATGCGATTTTTTTATTTGTTATGTTAAGCATAGTCGAAACATTATGCGTCCAATTCGCCAGCTATTACATTGAGTGAACTTAAGGTAACTACCGCATCACTCAATAAACAACCTTTTATCATTTCAGGATATGCTTGGTAATATATAAAACAGGGTCTGCGAAAATGCAAACGAAAAGGTTTGCGACCACCGTCAGATACTAGATAGTAGCCCAACTCGCCGTTACCACCTTCCACGCTATGATATACTTCGCCCACCGGAACATCCATCTCGCCCATTACAATTTTGAAATGATATATAAGAGCTTCCATATTATTATATACATCATCTTTCGGCGGCAAATAGAAATCGGGAACATCAGCATGGTAATTTCCTTCGGGCAAATTATTATATGCCTGATTGATTATTTTTACACTCTCCCAAATTTCTTGTTGGCGTACCATATATCTATCATAAGTATCGCCTGAAATTCCAACAGGTATAATAAAATCAAAATCCTGATAACTGCTATAAGGATTCATTACACGCACATCGTAGTCAACGCCCGCAGCACGAAGGTTGGGGCCAGTGAAGCCATAATTCAAACTGCGTTCAGCATCAAAAGGACATGCATTAATTACACGATCCATAAATACACGGTTACGTTCGGTAAGGTCGCAAAACTCTTGGAATTTTTTTGGAAATTCGGCCAAGAATTTTTTAAGTTTTTGGTGAAATGCGAGAGAAAAATCTCTTTCAAATCCACCGATTCTTCCTATATTGGTAGTGAGCCTTGCACCACAAACTTCTTCATACAATTCATATATTTTTTCACGCTCTTGAAACATATACGTAAAACCCGTTAATGCTCCCGTATCCACTGCTATCACAGTATTACAAACCAAGTGATCGGCAATGCGGGCAAGTTCCATTATAATAACACGCATATAATCTACACGTTTGGGAACGGTACAGCCGATTAGTTTTTCCACCGTCATGTGCCAACCCAAATTATTGATGGGCGATGAGCAATAGTTAAGTCTATCAGTAAGTGGTGTTATTTGATTAAATGGTCTATGCTCTGCAATTTTTTCAAAGGCTCGGTGTATATAACCTACTGTTTGCTCGCTATTATATATTCGTTCGCCATTCATGGTTAATATATTTTGAAATATACCATGGGTGGCAGGATGCGTAGGGCCTAAATTGAGGGTAGAAAATTCGCCTTCAAGGGTATCAATATCTATAGAATCTATGCTCATAAATTATTTTATATAACGTTGGTCAAACTCTACACCATCATGTCCATCGCGGCCAAAGAAACGATCGTCTTTATCGGTACGTGTTCCATCTTCCAGTTTGTATTGTTTCAACATTGGGTGATAATCCATATCATCCATATTTAAAATTCTTCTCAAATCGGGATGGCCCTTAAATTTGATTCCATAAAAATCGAAAGTTTCGCGTTCCATCCAGTTGGCTGCTTTAAAAAGAGAGGTAATACTATCAATATGTGGATCGCCTATCGGCATAAAACATTTGATACGGATGCGAATATTTTTTCTCATCCCATGAAACATATATACCATGCCCAGCTCACGCCCTTGTTGGTCGGGATGGTGCATGCCGCAGAGGTCGGTCATAAAATTGCATTGTAATAGTTCGTCGGTTTTAATAAACTCGACCACCGGTAATAAAGCATCGCTATTTATTATAATAGTGAGCATACCATAAGGCTCATCAAACTCCAAAATTTGATCGGCAAATTTGGTTCTTATATGGTCTAAAATTTCTTGGTTGGTCATTAATTATTTACGATTTTTTTATTTTGTCATGCTGAGCGTAGTCGAAGCATACGATTTTGCTGACGCCGGATTTAATAGTGCTTGCGATTGTATATTTTTTTTTGACTGCATTGTTATCCTGAGCGTAGTCGAAGGGTTAACTTATATTATATGAATCTTTTAATGCTTTGTATTCGGGACTATTGCGTCGGTTTCCACTTTCGTTTTTCACCAGTTCTTGTAGTTTGATAATGCCATCAATAATTTGCTCAGGACGCGGAGGGCAACCCGGCACATATACATCTACAGGAATTACTTTATCAATTCCCTGCAACACAGAATAGGTATCGAAAATACCACCACTACTGGCACAGGCACCGATGGCAATTACCCAGCGAGGCTCTGCCATTTGATCATATACTTGTTTCAATACTGGGCCTAGCTTTTTGGCGATGGTTCCAGCCACCAACAATACATCTGCTTGTCTCGGACTAAAGCTCATACGCTCCATCCCGAAACGGGCCAAGTCGTAGTTAGAACCCATAGTTGCCATAAACTCAATGCCGCAGCAAGAAGTGGCGAAAGGCAAAGGCCAAAGAGAATTAGCTCTGGCAAGGCCTATTATCTTATCTACCCCTGTGGCAAAAAAACCAGGACCTTCAAATCCATCGGGGGCGTTTACCGTCTTTACCATTATTTTTAGTTTTTAGTCGTTAGTCAATTAGTCGTTAGTCCTAGTGATTAGTATTCAGAGTTTACACCGTCCCGACCATTCGGGAGGTACTAATTACTGATTACTTTTTTATTTTTCCCATTCCAAAGCACCTTTTTTCAGTACGTAAAAAAATCCAATCAAGAAAAAAGCAACGAACATTACTACTGCCAAAAAACCCGGAGAGCCGAGCGATTTGAAATTGACTGCGTAAGGATAAAAGAAAATTACTTCCACATCGAACAACACAAAAAGAATTGCCGTTAGGAAATACTTCACAGAGAATTTAACACGGGCATCGCCTTGAGATTCAATACCGCATTCAAAATTATCGGTTTTGGTTGCCCCTTTACTTTTAGGCCCGAGCATGGGTACCAATACCAGTACCAAACCCACAAAACCCAAAGCCACAATAGATTGTAGCACAATAGGCATATAACTTGACGATGATGAATCTAACATGGTTTCAATTTTTTTGATTTTTTACGATGCAAAAGTACGAAAAGAAGTGAGAAAAAAAGAATAGATATTATAGGTGTTTTTGTGAATTACTCTGAGTATTAAGTTTGATGCATAAGTTTATTTATAACAATCTATTTTATAAATTTTTATATTTAAGCGGGGACAAATTTGCACAATTAAAAATATGGATTACATTTGCTTTTCAAATCCTAAAAATTAAAACATGAAAAAACACATTACCCCCCCCCACAGTTCAAAATTTAACTGCACTGCCTTCAAAAGGACACAGTTGTAAAATTAAGTTCGTTTTTGCCTCCATCTTCATATTGTTATTTAGCGTTACTAAAGGACAAAATTGTTGGGGAACGCTAAGTCAGTGTCCACCTCAATATCAGATATGCAATGAAACCAGTTGCCCACTAACAATAGATTTAGCAGAATTTGTTTGCAAAAATGGGCAAAATATGACGACTTGTACGACTATATGGGCACCTTTAACTCTTCTTCCTCAAAATGGTGCAACCCCATATTGTGTTATGTATGTTAATACAAACAATTCATGCATTGATTGCAATTTTCACCTGTTAACAAATACTGTTGGACTACCGTGGCATATGGACTGTGGTACAGCTAACATCCCTAATCCAACACCATATTCCTGCAATGGAATGGCTATATGGTGTACTTATTTACCAGGAACTCCTGCTACAGGAGCCCAATTCAGATTTCATTATTAAAAAGGTACAAGCGGCAAGGGTACAAAAGGAGCTATATATATGAGAAAGACTATTTTTTTTATTTTAATTATCTTTAATGTCACCACTTGCCTGTTTGCTCAATCTATTGATACTGGAATAGTTTTTCCGTCTCAAATTGGAGGAAATGATTTTATTGTCAAATCATTTAAAACTTCAAATGCCGGGAACCACTATATATTGGGAGCTTTTAGAAATAGTTTTTCATGGAACAAAAAGGTTTATTATTCCACGGGCCAGCATGATTTATTTTTCATAAAAATGGATGCAGACTATCATGTTATATGGATTCACACATTGGGGAGTTCAAATGACGATATGCCAGGATTTTTACTCTTAGATGATAATGAGGATGTATATTATAGCGGATTTATTTTTGGAACGGGTTATTTTGATAATAGTAAAAAAATTATTCAAGATCCTAGTGGTAAATCTAGTTCCTACAATTTTATTTTAAAATTGGATTCCAGTGGAAATAAGCGATGGTCAAACTTTTTTGGGTCAACTTATTATTTCACCTACTTTAATGTGCCGATTATCAGTTCTAATTTCCCAATTTATATTAGAGATAATAATGTTTTTGTTTCAGGGTTTTTCCAAGGGGATGCAATGTCATATACTTATACGCCCAAATATGATTCTGTGCACCATCTCCAATTCTCCTCTTCAGTTAAATTATGGGTGGTGCAGACTTATGATCTCAATGGCTATTTAAAAAACACAAATTATTTTGAAGGGGGGAATCAGTTTATAGGGATAAATAATATTCTTGGCGATAACTTAGGCAATATAGGTATTAACATTAATTCAAGTGAAATATTAAAATTGAATAAAGACACCCTACTTGATGTTGCGTTTAATTCATTTAGCAAAATATCTAACGCGTTTGTATACTTAGATTCAAACAGACAAGCCAAAAATAGTTTATTTCTACCATTAAGTGCATATTCACGCGTAGAAGCCTCCACTTGGAACAATGATAGTGATATTATTAGTCTTGGATATTGTTCCTATTATGATAATTTTAATTCGTCATCAAACTATCACACAGTTGACGGAATCAATTTTATTTCAATATCTAGCCTTTCAGGAAAAATAAAGCAAGTAAAATACCTTTCTGATACGAATCTAAATTTTCAATTTTCAAACCTTTATTTCAATAGAAAATCTAAAGAGTATTATGTATATGGGCATTGTGGTTTTCGACCTAATAACTATAAAAGTAAACTATATGGTTTGACTTTTAATAATAGCTCCATGGACTATGCATTATTTAAGTTCGATAGCAACTTTAATAATATTTGGTCAGTAAAAATTAAAGGCCTAACTTCAAATTATCTATATTCTTATAATTCAAACATGGGTAATCTTGCGGCACAAGGGCTGTTGGACAATAAGGGTATTGACATGGAATACAATGAACAAAAAGGCATCATATATCTAGGAGGAATCAGTTCAGCTGACAGCATACAGGTCTATTTTAACAGCGACAACAATAAGGTGTACACAAGTCCACAATTGTATAATGGAAGCGTGGTATTAGCAATCGCTGATAGTAATTTTGTTGGCATAGGTCCGCTTCCTCCGCGACTTTGTCAGGGACAGTCTTACAGTTTGCCAGTTGCAGCGAGGGCTGTATTTGGAGCTAACAATAAATTTGTTTTATATATTACAGCTATTGATAGTGTATTTAAGAGTATAGACAGCATTGCATCAATAAAAAATATAAAAAAAGGAGACCGCATTAATTTTATAGTCCCAAATAATTTTAAGGGGAAGTATAAAATTTCTCTGAAAAGTGACAGTGTGTTGTTATGGTCAAATATCTTAGAAGTTGTGGTTGATTCAGTTCCAACATCGTCACTATATACATCGAGGGATTCCGTTTGCATAGGCGATAGCATTTTGCTTAGAGCTGTCCATAGCCACGCTGGAAAATGGTGGTTACCTAATTTAAAAAAGCCGGTTGCTAAAGATTCGGTCTATGTTATCGCAAGCACTTCAAACTATTATGTTTTTGAAACCGATAATAGCTCATGCAATAAATATGATACCGTTTTTATATATGTTGCTTCTAAACTTATTGCCGATGCAGGTAGAGACACAAATATATGCGAAGGCAGCAGTTTTGACTTGCGGGGTAAGGGAGGGGTTTATTATAACTGGAGTAATGGAACAGACTCATCATTTACTAAAGTTCAAATAAATACAGATACACTATTTGTGCTCACTGTATCGGATTCTTTGGGTTGCAAAGATTATGATACAGTGGAATTTAAGGTACGTCCTCTTCCACAGGTAAGTTGGGCAGGTTTCACAAAAAAACAATTCTGTCTTGAAGACGATTCTCTGCTCTTGACCAATGGAAGCCCTAATGGTGGTTATTTTACTGGCAATGGAGTGATTGGGAACTATTTCTACCCCAAGCAGGCGGGACCAGGACAGCAAACAATAAGTTATAATGTGAAGGGCAGCAACGGGTGTACATCAATTGCAACAGATGCGGTAAATATTACAAAGCCTCCGCTTGCTTTGTTAAACATTACCGGGACAGCTTCAAAATGCGAAGGAGATAGTTTTATCTTGTTTAATTTAGATACCGCTCATATCAAAAAGTTCCAATGGAGTACAGGCGACACTTCTAAGATTATTACAGTTAAGAATGCAGGTGTTTATACTTTAATAGTTACTGACACTATTGGTTGCACCAACACTTCTTCAATAATGCATTTGGTTTTTAACCCAACCCCCTATGTATATATTATATATGCGAATGGGAAACTGGTTGGTATCTCTAACCCCAAAGTTAAAGCATGGTTTTGGCAGCTTGATGGAAATATGTTGCCAAACGATAGTACTGCTGAAATAGCAAATCCCACAAAGGGCAAGTATTCACTTAAAGTTACTGACAGTAATAGTTGTACAGGATTCTCACCCACATATATATTTACTGCAATTGAAGACATATATACCAGCTTCAAAGTGGAATATATATACGGAGAAAATTTGATATATATTTATAAACCCGTGCAAGCTAAATACTTTTCTTGGCAGCTATATGACGCCTTGGGCAGAAAAGTATCAGAAGGTGACAATAGTGCAAACCCAATTGCACTTGATATGACCCGAAACCCAAAGGGATTGTATACTCTAATTTTCTCTTTAAATGGTCTTTCCACCGCTATTAAGTTACTTTGGTAAAACTTTTCAGTATTCCCTTTCTTTCCACACATATTTTATGGGCAATATATAATAGATGGCCAAAGCCAAATTGAATATAATTTGTATATACTCATATACTAAAATTTGTATATAAGAATACGATTGTTTTAAATAGCGAGAGAGTACTATGATATGTATGCTTTGGATTATATATTTAATACAAAAAAACAACAGCCCCAGTTTCCAATTTATAATACTTAACAGGATAAGGCAAAGTGGGTAAATACCATAATAAAACAAGGTAATTTTGGTAAACAAGCCCAAGCTTGCAGCTCCCACTAGCCAACGCTTTCGTTGACTAAAGAGGATTGGAATTTTATCGGTAGCCTGCGTAAAATTTAAAGTCTCCCTGTCCAATAAATTTAGAGATTTGTACCCCTGTTTTCTGATTGCTTTATAGAGTGCTAAATCTTCGGTAATTGAAAACTCGATAGCTTCATAACCGCCAGTTGCAAAATATGCATCGCGTTTCACCGCCATATTATTGCCAACAGCAGTTACAGGTATTCCAAAATTGGAAATAGCTTTAAGTAAAGAAGAAAAATATAGCCAATCATATTTTTGCAGTACAGAACGGTCATTTTTCATCACAGTTGTGCCGCTTATAATTCCTGTTTTTTCGGTAAATGAATTGACGATATATTTTGCCCAATTTTTATTTACAGTAATATCAGCATCGGTTACCAAAAAAAAATCAGCTTTGGCTTGGTGGGCAAGGTGGGCAAGCACATTGGCCTTGGCTTTTGCCTCACCTAGCTGTTTTGTAATATTATATATAATAAATGGTATTTTAGTGGTGTTTTGAGCAATAAATTGTTGTACTATTTTTTCTGTATTATCTGTTGAATTGTCGTTCCCAATTAATACTTCTATTTTATGGTGCGGATAATCCATCTCTATAATACTTTGCAAACAGTTCCAGATATTTTGTTCCTCATTTCGGGCAGCTATTAAAATAGAAATATGGGGTTGGTGTACCAATGGTGTTTTTTTTACAGGATCCATTACAAAAACTGAAACAAAAAACAACACCTGCAAGCCAATCAGTACCGCAGCATACAAAAGTAAAATGTTTAATAGTATGCTCATAAAGAATGAAACTGATAACCTTCTTTACTAAATTTTTCCAATAAATAAGGCAGCAGTATTTTTAAATTGCTCGCTGCTTTTACACTATCATGAAAAACAATAATGCTGCCTGCTTTTATATATTTTCCCATCTTCTTCTTGCAGTTTTCAATATTAAGTTTTGGGTCAAAGTCGCCAGTAATAAAATCCCACATTATAATATCGTAGTGCTGTTTTAAATGGGCTACCTGTTTGGTTTTAATCTTGCCGTAGGGTGGGCGAAAGAGCCTGCTTTCGATAGCGTTTGCCGCAGTTGCGATATCATTATAATATACAGTATTATTGGTTGCGAAACCATCGAGATGGTGCTGTGTATGGTTGCCTGTGGCATGTCCGTTTTCCAGAATATTCGTATAGATTTCAGGATATTTGTTTACATTGTTGCCCACACAAAAAAAAGTAGCCTTTGCTCTATACTGTTTTAATAAATCCAATACATAATCTGTCATTTCTGGGCAAGGGCCGTCATCGAAAGTAAGATATAGTATTTGTTCGCCCACCTGTTTTTGCCAAGTAAGCTGTGGAAACATATTAATGAGCCACTGTGGGTTATGGTGGGGATATAATTTCAATCGCTGTGCTTAAATTAAGATTCACAATGGGCAAAGTTGAAGAATATAATTCTTCTTTTAGCCCTGATTTTTCAACATCAGCGATAATTTTTTTTACATTTAAAACTTTTATCATAGAAACACGTAACAAACACTATAATTTTGAAACCACAAAAATGAACAAAACACTATATATATTTTTTGCTGGTTTGTTGTTATATATAAACTCGGCAGATGCCCAACAGGTATGGAAGTTGGAAGATTGCGTACGAAAAGCAGTACAAGAAAATTTTAGGATAAAGCAGGCACAACTCAATACCCAAAGCAATGTACTTGATGTGAACCAAGCCCGTGCCCAGATGCTTCCATCAATCAATGGCTCAGGTACCCAAGCCTTCAATTTGGGCCGCAATGTGGATCCATTCACCAACACGTTTTCAAACCAAACCATCCGCTCCAATAATTTTAGCTTACAGGCCAACTGGACCTTGTTCAATGGCTTCCAGGTTCAGAACACCATTAAACGCGAACAGTTCGATTTGCAAGCTTGGCAAGCAGATGAGAAAACTGCCAAAAATGATATTGCCTTACAAGTGGCAGGTCAGTATTTACAAATTTTGATGAACAAGGAGCTTGTTTTCACTTCCCAAAAACAATTGGAACTCTCGCAACTGCAAGGCTCCCGCTTACAAAAACTAATGGATGCTGGTAAAATTTCGGAGGGAGAATATTTGCAACAACTTTCGCAAGTGGCCAACGATGAACTTAACCTAGTGAATGCAAAAAGCAATTTGCAGATGTCGTATTTACTCCTATGGCAATCTATGAATATGGAGGCCGATACTGCAAATAGTATTGAATCTCCTCCGGCACTTTTACCCATGCGAGCCACCGCCCGAAATCCCAAAGAAATATTTGATGCCATCTATCAAAACCGTCCCGAGATACAATCGGCAACATATAAATATAGGCTGGCTCAAACACAACAAAAAATTTCGGAAGGCACACGTATGCCGCGTTTAACCTTGTTCGGCAATATATCCTCGCTATATTCTTCCACCCGAAAAGATATAACGAGTTTTAATTTTAATGGCTATAATATTATTGGTATTACACAAAATAGTTATGATACGGTGGTAACCCCAAGGTTAGATTATGTAACCAAGACAACACCTTTTAACAAACAAATTCAAAACAATTTCGGACAAAATTTTGGGCTCAGTTTAACGGTGCCTATATTTAATAATTTGATAGCACATACCGCCGTTCAAAAAGCAAAAATACAAGCAAATTTAGCTCAAGTAAATTTAGATTTGGCCAAAATGAACTTATATAAAAATATACAACAAGCGGTAATCGATTTGCAAGTTGCCGAAACGCGATATGAAGCTTCGCAGAAAAACTTTAGTGCCCAACAAAGAAACTTCCAAGTAAGTAAACTTCGCTACGAAAATGGAGCAACTACGCTTACTGACTTCCAATTGGCAAGCACCAATTATACCAAGTCGGAGAGCAGTTTTTTACAGTCGCGATATGAACTTATTTTTAGACAAAAGATTATAGATTTTTACATGGGCTACGAATTAAAATTTTAATAAAAGTATTATATATATTGATATGGCAACCAAAAAAAAAAGTAAATTAAAATATTGGGTAATAAGTGGTATTATACTATTAATTATTTCTATAATAGTGGCTGAAAAGATGGGCAGCAAAGAAGGAGTAAAAGTATCTTCTGAAAAAGTGATGAAACGGGATATTATAGAAACCGTAACTGCCAATGGAAAAATACAACCAGAAACGGAACTGAAAATTAGTCCCGATGTGAGCGGACAAATAGTGGAGATGATGGTAAAAGAAGGCGATTCTGTATTGCAGGGACAAGCTTTGTGTAATATAAACCAAGATATATACTCGGTAGATGTGGACAGGCAAAAAGCGGCTTATCAAAATACCCTAGCCAGTGTGGAAGCTGCACGTGCCCGATTGAAACAATCGGAAGCCCGCACTGAAAGTGAGACTGCAAATTTTAATCGAATGAAAAAATTGTTCGACCAAAAAGTAATTTCACAAGCAGAATGGGAAGCTGCTAGGAGCACTTATTTAACGGCTCTTTCGCAAGTAGAAGCCGATAAACAAAGTATAAATGCTATGGAGTTTACCGTAAAAAGTTCAGAAGCAGGAGTGCGTGAATCGCAGAAACGTTTGAGTCGTACTACTATATATGCACCTAAAAGTGGTACCATTAGCAAACTATATAAAAAGCAGGGAGAAAGTGTGGTGGGAACCAACCAAATGATGGGCACCGATATATTATCAATTGCCGATTTAAACTATATGCAAGTGTCAGTAGACATTAATGAAAATGATATTGTAAAAATTAAAAAAGGCGACACCGCATTATTTTATATAGATGCATTTAAAGGGCGTAAATTTAAAGGACTGGTAACCGAGATTGGAACCTCATCAAACACCGCCATTACCACCGCCGACCAAGTGACCAATTTTCCAGTAAAAATAAAAGTAATACGCGAATCGTATTTAGATTTGTGTACCAAGGAAACACCCTACCCGCTTAAGCCGGGGCTAAGTGTGAACGTTGATATACAAACCAACAGGGTAATACAAGTTTGGTCCGTTGCTATTGAAGCAGTTGCTACCCGAGAATTGAAAAAAGAAGAAGAAAAACTGGCGGAAAAAGACAAGAAAAAAGATAAAAATAAAAAGGATGAGCAAGAAGAGTCATTTGGAAATCCATCAGGTGCAAACACATCTACCCAAGTAAAACAAGATGTAGAAGAAATTGTATTTATTATAGAAAATGGAAAAGTGAAAAAGAAAGTAGTGAAATCAGGAATACAAGACGATAATTATATACAAGTAGAAGGTCTCACGGGTACTGAAGAAGTAGTGACAGGGCCGTATGAAGCTGTTTCAAAAACTTTGAAAGATGGTGAAAATATAAAAGTGGTGAAGAAAGAGGATTTGTTTGAGGTTAAGAAGAAATAGAGTTGTCAGTTGTGGGTTGTGAGTTGCGGGACCATACGGCAGATAATAAAAGTATTATATATAAAATGGATTTTCGTTTAGATAAAACAGCATTCAAAAAAGGAAGTCATAAAAACTCAGGGAATGATCGTGCATATTGGTTGAGTAAAACTCCAACAGAAAGATTTGAAGCAGCGTGGTATCTGATTAGTCAGGCGTATGGGTTTGATCCGGAGAATCCACCACCGATGTATAAAACATTATTTTATACACGCAAGCATGAGGTTCGATAAGAGGATAGTTGATTTAAAACAATAATTTCCATATCGCATAATTCTTATTTGCCTGCGTAATCATCAGCATTTGGTCTTTGCTTATTTGCCTCGACTCAATGGGCACTATCATCGTTTCATCATCGGCATTTAAACTTAACGAACGTTCTATCATTTCACCAGTTTCCGTTACCGTTACTTCTATAATACCGGTGCTTTTTCTGTCGAGTTTATTATAATAAAAAACTACACGATCGGGCAGCAACATACTGGTGAACGAGGAGAATATACCATCATCGTTAAGCGTAGATTGATTTTTGCTAATTGCCTGCTTCCAACATAAATTTCCTACACTATCCAAGCATACCAATATAATTTCATTATATATATAAATGGTGCGATAGGTAGGCTGCAAAGTTCCATTTACATAATAATTGGTACTTTGTTGGCTGGTATAGAATTTTTCAGCCACCAGCAAGGTCTTGCCATTTTGGAAACGGTAGAAATTTTTGATATAATAGTCTTTCAAATCCGATGAGAAATAATAGACCCTGTTTCCCAAAAATTTAACACGATCGCTATCGTTAAAATAGTGCTTTTTTGCAAACACCAACTCTGGGGTTTGCAAACTAAATTCGCAGTGAAACATCCCATCTATCTTATCCGATTCTTCTGGCCCTTCAAAACCCTGCACTATAATTTTATGTTGGTTTTTATCCACCAAAAACGTGGTTTGTTTTATATAATAACTTTCTGAGGGTACAATAAGGCGGGTCAGTATTTTTTCCTGTTTATTATAATAGTGTACACTGTGCTTGTATTTTAAAGGAATTTTACGATATACAGAATCCAAATACTCGGTACTAAGCATATAAAAATTTCCTTCATTGTCGAGCTGTATTTCTTCAATATCTATATTGTCATTGGTAAAACCGGGCACCACACTTGTATCATAAAACATATTGCCCTCACCATCGAATACGCAGATATTCATCGTAAACTCTCCAATGGTATTATAATCGGTATTAAATAACAATGTTTTGCTTTTGTCTGGGCTTTGGTCTATAATAAATTCTCCATCGTCCTTATAACTTTTCAATGGTGTTTCAGCAATTTTTATGGGCTTGGCTATTGCTTTTCCTGTGTAATCATATTTTTCTATATATACGGTGTTTCTGGCTTTAAAAATATCATGTCTTTTAGTGATGAGCAATAGCTGATTATCGGATGCAAGTGTATGAATAATGCGACTTTTGCGTGATAAAGGTTTTAGCTTAAACGACTTTTGCATCTGCATATCATCAGAATACATTTGTATATATATTTTTCGGTTTTCGGTCTCATTTTTCGAAAACGAAAAAACTTGCTGTGCTGCACTTTTTCCGCACCACGTAATATTTCCTTTCCTGCTTAAAAGATAATCCTCTGGTGATTTTATAATAACCTGCGACTGGCAAAAATTTACCACAAAAAAACAACAGAAATATAGTATGCCTATGATCTTCTTTTTTTTGTTATCGCAATTTGCTTTTATCATATTTTTATCCTTGTTCTTTATATAAAAATCAATCGACAATACCTGAATAATTTGACATAGGCGAACAAAAGTAGCCACAAATGACGGATATTTGCACAATAAATCCCACGGAAATATAAATTTATCCTGTGCCAAAAAATAAAAGAAAAATAATTAACGACCCTGTGTATGGCCTTGTAAATGTGCCTTACGAGTTGGTGTTCGACATTATTGAAACTCCCGCATTTCAGCGATTGCGAAGGATTAACCAGTTAGGAATGACAAATTTGGTATACCCCGGAGCTTTGCACACCCGCTTTCACCATGCCATTGGGGCTATGCATTTGATGCAGATGGCCATAGAAAATTTGAAATTTAAAGGTGTAGAAATATCAGAGCATGAAGCCGAGGCTGCAGCGGTAGCTATTTTACTGCACGATGTGGGACATGGTCCTTTTAGTCACGCTCTCGAAAATTCTATTATACAAGTGCATCACGAAGAACTTTCCCTTGCCTTAATGGACGAGCTTAATGAGGCCTTTGGCAGCCGACTGCAAACTGCTATTCAAATATTTAAAAACGAGTATTCCCGCAAATTTTTTCACCAACTCATCAGCGGACAATTGGATATGGACCGGCTGGATTATTTACGTCGCGATAGTTTTTATACGGGCGTATCGGAGGGCACTGTGGGGTTCGACCGCATTATACACATGCTGGATGTAGCTAACGACGAATTGGTGGTTGAGGAAAAAGGAATCTACTCCATCGAAAAATTCTTATTGGCACGTCGCCTCATGTATTGGCAAGTATATCTCCACAAAACGGTGATAGCGGCTGAGAGTCTGCTTATTAATATTTTAACACGAGCAAAATATGTATCGCAGCAAGGAATCGAGCTTTTTGCCACCCCTACTTTGCAATATTTTTTGAAACAGCAAATAGATACCGAACAATTTAACAAGGACAAAAAATATATATTAAACCAGTTTATAAAGCTGGACGATTTTGATGTGCTCGCTTCCATTAAAACTTGGACCGATGCACCTGACAAGGTTTTGTCTCTGCTGTGCCAATGGATGGTTGACCGCAATTTGCCCAAAGTAGTTTTGCAAGACAGCCCTATTTCAGCAGAAATGTTATTGGAAAAACAGACACAGATTTCTGAAAAATATGGGGTGAGTTTGCAAGATACTGCTTATTTTGTGTATGAGGGAACGGTATCAAATATTACCTACAACAACGAAGAAAAAGGGATTAAAATTTTGATGAAGAATGGCGAGGTTTCCGATTTGTCGAAGGTTTCACAGCAATATAATATTCCTTCAGTAAATCAAACCATGGTAAAATATTATATGTGTTTTAAGGCAAATTAAATAGTTTTAAATTAGCATTTTCAATAGCATCTTTGCACAAACAAAACAACATGCAGATAACCGCAAAAATATTGGCAGAACTAACGAGTGGTGAACTTATTGGAAACCCGGATGCGGTGGTAAAAGGTGTTTCTAAAATTGATGAGAGCGAACCTGAAACCCTTAGTTTTTTTGCAAACCCCAAATACGAAAGTCATTTATATAGTTGCAAATCAGCGGTGGTATTGGTAGCTAACACCTTTGTACCACAACAATCATTCACCACTACCTTAATAAAAGTAGATGACCCTTATGCGGCATTCACCAATTTGCTAGAGCAGTATCACCAACAGCAATTGCCCAGCTACGAAGGCATTAGCGAAAAAGCTTCGATACACGCAAGCTCTGTGCTGGGAAAGAATATATATATAGGCGACTTTGCCGTGATAGAAGAAGGGGCAAATATTGCTGATGGTGCTGCCATTTATCCGCAAACCTATATAGGGAAAAATGTAAAAATTGGAACAGGTACTATTATATATCCCGGTGTTAAAATATATTATAACTGCGAAATTGGAAACAACTGTATTATACATGCGGGAACTATTATAGGCTCTGATGGATTTGGACACGCACCCCAAACAGATGGTAGCTATAAAAAAGTGCCACAAATGGGCAATGTTATTATACATAATAATGTAGAAGTGGGGGCAAATTGCACCATAGACAGGGCAACAATGGGCAGCACTATAATTAATGACGGCGTTAAGCTAGACAACCTCATACAAGTGGCTCACAATTGCGAGATTGGTAAGAACACCGTGATTGCCGCCCTCACAGGAATTTCGGGAAGTTCTAAGTTGGGAGAGCAATGTGTAATAGGTGGGCAGGTAGGATTTGTGGGCCATGTAAACATTGCAAACGGTACACAAATAGGAGCCCAATCAGGAATAATGAAGGATATAACACAAGAGAAAAAAGCATGGATTGGCTCACCCATATATGAATTGCGTGAATCGTTTAAAATGCAAGCAGCATATAGAAATTTACCCGAAATGGTAAGAAGAATTAACGAACTTGAAAAGCTCATTAAACAATTGAAGCCCGACGAAAATATATAATACTTGAACACCGCATGAACTTAAAACAGACAACGATAAAAAAAGCGACAACACTTAGTGGCATTGGTCTTCACACTGGTTCGCAGGTAAGTTTGGAGTTTTGTCCAGCTTCCGAAAATCATGGATACAAATTCCAACGCATCGACTTACCCGGGCAGCCTATAGTAGAAGCCGATGTTGATTATGTAGTAGATGTGAGCCGTGGTACTACTTTAGAAAAAAATGGTGCACGCATAGCTACCGTTGAGCATTGCCTAGCAGCACTGGCGGGGCTAGAAATTGACAATGTGCTTATTAAAATAGATGGTCCAGAAATTCCTATTATAGATGGTAGTGCAATGCCTTTTGTAGAAGCATTGCAAGCAGCGGGTATTATAGAGCAGGAAGCCGATCGTGAATATTTTAATTTGGCCCAGAATGTACATTACCTAGAGGAAGAGCGTGGAGTAGAAATGATTGCCATGCCGCTGGACGATTATAGGCTTACGGTAATGGTCGATTATAATTCTCCTGTTTTGGGAAGCCAGCATGCGTCGCTTACCAGTTTAAAAGAATTTAAAAAAGAGATTGCTTCTTGCCGCACTTTTTGTTTTTTGCATGAACTAGAAGCCTTGTTAAAAAATGATTTAATAAAAGGTGGAGATTTAAACAATGCCATAGTAATAGTTGACCGCGTAGTTGCCGATGATGAGCTGGATCATTTGGCAGGTTTGTTTAATAAGCCCAAGGTAGAAGTGCGAAAAGAAGGTATATTGAACAATGTAGAATTGCGTTTTCAAAACGAACCCGCACGGCATAAACTACTCGATTTGATAGGAGATTTAGCACTAATCGGTATGCCCATTAAAGCTCAGATTATGTCAGCCAGGCCAGGGCATGCAGCCAATGTAGCTTTTGCAAAAAAAATAAAAGCACTCATCAAAAAATCTAAGAAAAAAAGCGGGGCACCTATATACGATCCCAATATAAAACCAATACATGATACCGTTTCTATCATGAAAATGTTGCCGCACAAACATCCGTTTTTAATGGTCGATAAAATTATTGAGATGACGGCCAATACAGTGGTGGGCATTAAAAATATAACACATGACCAATACTTTTTTGCAGGGCATTTTCCAACAGAACCTCTGTTTCCAGCGGTATTGCAAATTGAAGCGATGGCACAGGCTGGCGGTATTCTTATACTAAGCCAAGTACCGGACCCTGAAAACTATGTTACCTATTTTGTAAAAATAGATAATGCAAAATTCAAAGACAAAGTGGTGCCCGGCGATACGTTAATTTTAAAATTAGAGCTCACACAGCCCTTCCGTCGTGGGTTGGCGATAATGAAAGGATCGGCCTATGTGGGCGATAAATTAGTTTCAGAAGCAAATATGATGGCACAAGTAGTAAAAAAATAACCTTTCGATTCCGCCGCGGCGGATAGGGTGACATATAATATAACAAAGGAAAATGAAAATTTGTATAACAGGAGGAGCGGGATTTATAGGATCGCATGTGGTACGTTTATTTGTAAAAAAATATCCAAACTATCATATATATAATTTAGACAAACTCACCTATGCGGGCAACCTACAAAATATTATAGATATTGAAAACGAACCTAATTATACCTTTATAAAAGGTGATATTGTAGATAAAGATTTTATCACCCAATTATTTGAACAGGAAAAGTTTGACGGTGTTATACATTTGGCTGCCGAAAGCCATGTCGACCGTTCTATATCGAATCCGCTTGAGTTTGTGCAAACAAATGTGATAGGAACCGTTAATTTACTAAATGCTTGTAAAACTATTTGGGGTAATAATTATGATAATAAAATATTCTATCATATATCAACCGACGAAGTGTATGGAACTTTGGGCGATGATGATAAGTTTACCGAAGAAACGGCGTACGATCCACATTCTCCCTACTCCGCATCCAAAGCATCGAGCGACCATTTTGTGAGAGCATATTATGATACTTATAAACTGCCTATAAAAATAAGCAATTGTTCAAATAATTTCGGCACCCACCATTTTCCTGAAAAATTAATTCCTTTGTGTATTCACAATATTAAAAATAATAAACCACTGCCTATTTATGGCAAGGGCGAAAATATAAGAGATTGGTTATGGGTTGAGGATCATGCCAGGGCAATTGATGTAATATATCATGAGGGAGTAATGGGCGAAACCTATAATATTGGTGGAAACAATGAATGGAAAAATATTGATTTGGTAAAATTATTATGCGATTTAATGGACAGCAAATTAAACAGGCCCGCTGGTGAATCACAAAAATTAATCACCTACGTTACTGATAGGGCCGGCCACGATTTTAGATATGCTATTGACTCGTCGAAACTACAAAACAACTTAAAGTGGAAACCCACTGGAGACTTTGAGGGCGTGCTTTCACAAACTATCGACTGGTATTTAAAAAATGAAGAGTGGTTATATAATGTAACCAGTGGAAATTATCAAAATTATTACGAGCAACAATATATAAACAGATAAATATATACCTTATGAATAAAAAATTAATACTATGTTTTTCATTGTTTTTTACAGTGACCTCATACGCACAAGATGGCGGCAAATATCACAATGCCATCGGCCTCTCATTGGGTTTACCTACAGGACTTAACTACAAAACCTTTTTAACAGAAAAATCTGCTTTAGATTTTGTAGGTGGAGTGCGGGCAGGGAGCGATTTTAGCGATTTATGGGCTACAGGTTTGTTCGAAATGCATATAGATTTGAAAGCGGATGGAGCAAAGTTTTATTATGGTGCAGGAGCCTCTCTTCTATATTCGAATTTAATTACCAACCATATTGGTATGGGAGCTAACTTAGGTGTCGGCTTAGAATATAAATTCCCCGAAGCACCTTTTGTTTTCGCGGCAGACTGGTCTCCTATTTTTTGGCTATACGGTCATCACAAAGAGTTTGATGGCATGTCAGGAGCCATTAAAGTGCGATATGTATTAAACTAAAATATTCTAAAAATGTTGCTACGCAAAAAACCCGTTCTATGCAATTACTATGTAACGTATCGTTGCAATGCAAAATGCGGTTTTTGTGATATCTGGGAAAAGCCAAGCCCTTATGTAACTTTAGAAAACGTAGAACAAAACCTTATACAATTAAAACAACTAGGCGTGAAAGTGGTTGATTTTACAGGCGGTGAGCCCCTGCTTCACCAAGAGCTGGATAAAATGTTGTTATTGGCAAAAAAATATAAATTCATCACTACCGTTACCACCAACACTTTATTATATCCCAAATATGCTGAAAAGTTAAAAGGATTAATAGATATGCTACACTTTAGTTTAGATTCAGCAGATGAAGCAAAGCATAATGAAAGCAGGGGTGTAAAATTATATGATAAATTTGTTGAATCGCTGCAGATAGCTAAATCATTGGGCGAGAAACCCGATATATTATATACTGTTACCGAAAATAATATAGATGAAATAAAAGAAGTATATACCAAATTTTGTTTGCCCAATAAATATATATTAATTCTCAATCCCATTTTTGAATACAATGGTGTGGGTAGCAAAATAAGCGACATCCAGCTTGATGAATTAGTTAAATGGGGCAAAAAAAAATATATATATTTGAACAAAGCGTTTATCTCCTTACGCAAAGATGGCGGCAACCATATTGATAAGCCTGTGTGCAAAGCTGCAACCACCACTATTGTTATATCTCCGTTTAATGAACTGGTAATGCCTTGCTATCATTTGGATGAAGAAAAAATGCCTATCCATAATAATTTAATTGAACTCCGCAATTCAGAAAAATCAAAATATTATATTGCCAACGAGGGTCGCTTGCCGGGCTGCGAAGGCTGTACGGTAAATTGTTATATGCAACCCTCATTTAGTATTAATGTAAATAAATATTGGTTCGATGCACTACCTTCTACACTCAAATATAATATACTAAAAGGAACCTGGAAAAAACTAGATATTGGACTAAACAAAGCAGCATTATGAGCAGTTGTTAGTCGCTAGTCATTAGTCCCATACGGCCGACAACAACTAACGACTAACAACTGTTGACTAACAACTAACGACTGTTGACTAACGACTAACGACTGTTGACTAACGACTAAAATAAAAAATTATGATACAACCATTTGCATACGTAAACCCCCAGGCCAAAATAGCCGACAATGTGGTGATAGATCCATTCACTGTAATCCATAAAAATGTGGAGATAGGCGAAGGTACTTGGGTTGGCCCCAATGTAACGATATTTGAAGGAGCAAGAATTGGAAAAAACTGTAGAATATTTCCAGGAGCTGTGATATCAGCTATACCCCAGGATTTGAAATTTGCAGGCGAAGAAACCACTTGCGAAATTGGCGACTATGTTACCATTCGCGAGTGTGTAACGGTGAACCGCGGCACTACCGATAAGTGGAAAACCATTGTAGGAAGCCATGCCTTGTTAATGGCTTATGTGCACATAGCCCACGATTGTATTATTGGCGAACACAGTATACTTGCAAACTCGGTGCAGCTGGCAGGCCACGTTACCGTAGGCGAACACGCTATTATTGGCGGACTTTCGGCAGTTCATCAGTTTGTAAATATCGGTCAGCATGCTATGGTTTCGGGAGGTTCCTTGGTGCGTAAAGATGTGCCTTTATATACAAAAGCTGCCCGCGAACCCTTAAGTTACGAAGGCGTAAATAGTATTGGTTTGCGTAGACGTGGTTTCACTTCTGAGAAAATTGCAGAGATACAAGAAATCTATAGATTGCTGTTTTTAAGAGGGCACAACACTGCCAAAGCATTGCAAATTATAGAAGCCGAAATGCCTGCTACCAAAGAACGCGACGAGATACTCGATTTTATTCGTGAATCGGATAGGGGTATTATGAAAGGCTATAATGCACGATAAATTAATATAAATAAAACACCCTTTATAATATATATTATAAAACTATAAATACAAAAAAATACTTATGATTAAAAAAAATATTATCATACCCTGTTTAATTATTATATGCTTCCAATCAGCACTCGCACAAAAAAAAATGTTTAAATATCCCATTACACAAAAACAAAAACAAACCGACAACTATCACGGTACCGAGGTGCAAGATCCTTATCGGTGGCTAGAGTACGACACAGCAGCCAATACTGCCGAATGGGTAAAAACCCAGAATATGTGTACCCGAGCGTATATAGATCAAATTCCGTATAGAAATAATATCCGAAAAAAAATTGAGACGTTGAATGACTATCCGAAATATTCTTCGCCCATAAAAGCTGGAGATAATTATCTGTTTTATAAAAACAATGGCTTACAAAATCAAAGTGTTATATATATACAACAAAACCTTTATGGCGAGCCCTCGGTACTTATCGACCCCAATACATACTCTAAAGAAGGCACTACGGCCATTGGGCTTGCGGGAATTTCTAATGACAACAAGCATGCGGCTTTCACGGTGCAAAAAGCAGGTAGCGATTGGCAAGAAATAATTGTATATAATCTCAACACAAAACAACAAACTAGTGATAAGTTGCAATGGGTGAAATTTAGTGGTGCATCTTGGTACAAAAATGGTTTTTTTTATAGCCGATACGATGCTCCCAAACCAGGCCACGAATTTTCATCTACCAATCAAAATCACAAAATATATTATCATGTTTTGGGCAATACCCAAGACAAGGATGAGCTTATCTATACCGACCCTGCCAACCCTTTGCGATATTTTGGGGCCGAAGTTACCGAAGATGAAAAATATATGTTTATATCAATTTCAGAAGGAACTTACGGCACAGAACTATTATATAAAAATTTAGCAAGAGAGGATAAAACCTTTAATGTTCTATTTAAAGGTTTTAAGAATGAATATGGGGTGATTGATAATATAGGAAACACACTACTGATAATCTCAAACGAGGGCACACCAAACAAACAATTAATTTTGGTGGACCCCAATAACCCACAAAAAGAAAATTGGAAAATAATTGTTCCTGAACAAAAAGAATTATTACAAAGTGCAAGCTATGTTGGTGGGAAAATAATAGTAAGCTATCTAAAAAACTGTGTTACAAAAGTATATCAATATACACCCGATGGCACTATGGCAAAAGAAATTGTATTGCCCGGAAATGGCAGTGCATCGGGCTTCGGAGGTCATCGCAATGATGATTTTGTGTTTTATACCTATACTTCTTTTAACTATCCACCTTTTATTTTTAAATATGATATTACCACCGGAAAATCTACAAAATTTAGAGAACTAAGTCTTCCTTATGAACCCGAAGATTATATAATAGATCAGGTGTTTTATCCTAGCAAAGATGGTACAAAAATTCCCATGTTTATAGTATATAAAAAAGGCATGAAACTGGAAGGTAAGAATCCCACTTTATTATATGGATATGGCGGTTTCGATGTAAGCCTTACCCCATCGTTCAGTGCATCTCGCATCGCCTTTTTAAATATGGGAGGCGTGTATGTAATGGCCAATTTACGCGGTGGAGGAGAGTATGGCGAAGAGTGGCACAAAGCCGGAATGCTAGACAAAAAACAAACTGTATTCGACGATTTTTTTGCCGCTGCCGAGTATTTAATCGCCAACAAATATACTTCGTCGCCTTATCTCGCCATCCAGGGCGGGTCAAACGGGGGCCTGCTGGTGGGAGCCTGTATGACGCAAAGACCCCATTTGTTTAAAGTGGCGTTTCCTGCGGTGGGTGTTTTGGACATGTTGCGTTATCACAAGTTTACTGTGGGCTGGGGCTGGGCAGTAGAGTATGGCAGCAGCGACAAAAAAGAACAATTTGATGTATTATATAAATATTCACCGCTGCACAATATAAAAAAGAATACAGAATACCCTGCCACTTTGGTAACCACCGGCGACCACGATGACCGTGTAGTTCCTGCACATTCATTTAAATATATTGCCACCCTGCAAGAAATGCAAAAAGAGAAAAGCAAAAACCCGGTAATGATTCGCATAGAAACCAATGCGGGCCATGGAGCTGGAAAACCTATTAGCAAACAATTAGATGAAATAGCAGATATATATGCTTTCATGTTTTGGAATATGGGTATTAAAACCATCAACCTAAATTAAAAAAAGTAGAGGGATTGTATGTACAAAAAGAAATTAATTATTGCCCTTTTTATATTAAGCACTACCCTCCTATCGTGCAAAAAATCGGTGTTAGAAACTTTAAAAGATACACTCGTAAGTGGGCAGTGGAACATTGACAAATATGTATTCACCAATACCTCTAGCACATTTACGGTTAACAACTATGGTACCTACACATTTAATAAAGATGGCAATGGTACTTATGTATTTTCTAACAACCCAAGCAACGTAAATAATTTTAAATGGTCCAATACGGATAGTACTATTACCACTACTTTAACAAGCAATAACCAAACAACCATATTTAAAGTAGTGGTAAATGATAAAACAAAACAACAGTGGACCACAAGCAGTAATAATGTGCACTATGATTATACTTTAACCAAAAAATAATTATATAACAGTTTTTAATACCCAAGCTATGCAAACGATAAAAAAACATTTTGAAGAAGCCGCAAATGTATTACAATCATTTATAGAAGATGATTCCAATTTTGCAAGTTTGGAAAAAGCGGGAAAGTTAATGGTGGAAGCTATTGGCCGGGGAAATAAAATAATCAGTTGTGGCAATGGGGGCAGCATGTGCGATGCCATGCACTTTGCTGAAGAGCTTACCGGTCGCTACCGTAACGACCGCAAAGCCATTGCAGCCATATCCATTAGCGACCCCAGCCATATAAGTTGTGTGGCTAACGATTATGGATACGAATATATATTTTCTCGTTATATAGAAGCGGTAGGTAACCAAGGCGATGTACTGCTGGCTATCTCCACCTCGGGCAATTCAAAAAACATCATTAAAGCTATTGAAGCCGCAAAAAACAAAGATATATATATTGTGGGGCTAACCGGAAAAGATGGGGGGCAGATGGCGGCACTTTGCGATGTAGAAATTCGTGCACCAAAAAGTGAATTTGCCGACAGGGCTCAAGAAGTTCATATTAAATGTATCCATGCTCTAATTGACTATATCGAAAAGCACCTTGCGTAGAGTTGTTTAGTTTTTTAGACGCGTTTCTTGTTTGTGGACTATTGTCCAATATAAAATTTCAATTTGTTGCTTCTTTGCATTATTTTTGTATCCTCATAACGTTATGATCCGCAGTTTTCAAACCAGGTGTAGCATGCAAGCGGATCGCATGTGAAACTTGAAAAACAAAAAAACAAAAATGAAAAAATTAATGTTAATCGCTGCCCTTGTTGGTGGAATGGCATTTGCCCACGCCGATGATGGCAAAAAAGGTAAAAAAGCCTGCACTACACAAGCTGGTGGAAAAGCTTGTTGCAAAGACAAAAAAGCTTGCTGCAAAGGCAAAAAAGCTACTGCTTCTACTCCAGCCGCAACTCCAAAAGCTAACTAAGTTTTTTGGCAGAATTCTTAAAAAGCCCGTTTGCAAACGCATTCGGGCTTTTTCTATTAATTTGAAAATCAGCAATTAAATTTATTTTTTTAGGTGCTTGTATTTTTAATACTTTTGCCTCGTTATAAAAGCAACAATTTCATCATATCAAACTATTCATGTTCAAAAAAAATTCAACCAATGGCTATCGTTATATCGCTGCTTTCCTCTTAATTGTTGTTGGTTTTTACGCATCGGCCCAAGGCAATAAAAAATATCAAGGTTTATTATGGGAAATAAGCGGCAATGGGCTTAAGAAACCCAGTTATGTATACGGCACTATGCATGTGAGCAGCAAAGTGGCTTTCCACTTAGATGATTCTTTCTTTTTGGCTATTGAAAATTGTGATGCCGTAGCACTCGAAATTAATGCAGATAGTTTTATGGCCGACCTCATGCGGAGCGAACGTATGGAAGGCCGCGGGGGGTATGGCAAAATAGGATCGGTGGCATCAGAAGATTTTTTGTTGTATGATAAGAAGAGCGAACTTTTGCACAAAGCCCTATCGCTCGACCAAAATGTGGTTAACTTCCTGATGTACCGTAGCAGCGGGTATCGGGATAATTTTGAAGAAGATACCTACTTAGATTTATATATATATAAGACCGCCAAAAAACTCAAGAAAATACATTTGGGAGTTGAAAATTGGGAGGAAAGTGAACGGCTAATGAATGAAGCAGCCAAAGCACGAAGCGACGAACCTTATGACCCTAAGCGTAGCCGTGCTGCCAACAAAATGGACATGGACAAAGAGCTGGTAGATGCTTACCGCAAAGGCGATTTGGATATGCTTGATTCTATTAACCATATCGAGGATCCTGAAAGCTATCTAGAAAAGGCCATATACCAACGCAATAGAAATATGGTAGCTGCTATGGACTCTATGTACAAACTGGGCAAATCGTTGTTTGCCGCTGTGGGTGCAGCCCATTTGGCAGGCAAAAAAGGTGTGATTGAATATTTGCGTGATCGCGGATATACCGTGCGGGCAGTAAAACATGTAGAAAAAAATAGCAAGCGAAGAGAGCAGTTGGACAAATTGCACCACTCCCTTAATTTCATCCCACAAACGGCTACCGATGGTTCTTTTAAAGTGGAAGTTCCTGGAAGATTATATGAAACTGGCATGCGTGGAAAGATGCAACTATATCTCTGCACCGATTTAGTTAATGGTGTATACTTTGATATCTCCCGCGTAAAACTATATGCTCCGTTTGTGGGCAAAGACCAAGATTTTGTGATGAAACAAATCGACAGTTTATTGTTTGAAAATATTCCCGGAAAAATTATTGAAATGAAAATTATCAAGAAAAATGGTTACCCCGGTTATGATATATTAAACCAAACAAAAAAAGGCGATTTTCAACGTTATCATATTATAGTTACTCCTGTAGAAGTGATGATTTTTAAAATGGCTGGCCCCGATGATTTTGTAAAGAACAAAGACGGCGACCATTTTTTCAACTCTATAGAACTTAAAGAAACTCCTGCACCATTATGGCAAAAATACACTTCTAAAGAACATGGTTTTTCACTGATGCTTCCACACGTCCCCATTAATAATGAAACTAGCGATGAGTTCCGCTACACCATAGGCCGTTTGGATTATTTGGCGGTGGACAAAAACACTGAAAATGCATATATTATATTGCAACACAGTTATAGCAATTTAAGTTATTTGGAAGAAGATACTTTTGAACTGAACCAAATGATGGATGGTTTTGCACAGACCGAAAATGCGAAAGAGTTGCATCGGGAAATCGTAAAACACAAAGATCACTACGCGGTAAAATCGCAGCTTGAAATAAACAACAGAAAAGTAGAAGCACTTGCTGTTTTAAAAGGATCGAGGTATTATATATTTGCCCAATCTATTCCCGAAGGAGGTAGTTTTGATAAACGGTTTATGGAGAGCATAGAATTTGTAAAACCCCAATTTAAACCACTTCAAGAATATAATGATACTGGCTTGCACTTTACCGTGAAAACTCCTTTTAAACCCAAAAAACCTGCTGAAAATAGTTATGCGTACTATAATTCTTATAGCGGCAAACAGGGCCCTCAGGAAAGTGAAACAAAAGTACAATTGTTTACCCCTCCTGAAAGTGAAGAAGCTATACGCGTAGAGTATTACAGGTATGGAAAATATATAAGTGCTATTGATACGGGATACTTTAGACGATTGGTGATAAACAACATCAACGATTCCGATTTATATGTGGTGAAGAAAAGTGAAAAGCACGAAAAAGATATTCATACTTACGACGTGGTTTATGCAGACACAGCCACTGCACGCCGCCACAAATATAAGTTTGTACTTAAAGGTTCGGTATTATATACCGTGCAATGTATGATAGATAGTACTGAGGGCGAAAGTGAATTTATTACCAGTTTCTATAATACTTTTAAGCCTACTGATACCACTATTGGGAGACCCTTATTTGTGAGCAAGGCCGACACCCTTATTAAAGATTTGTTCAGTAGTGATAGTGCTACAAAATCGCAAGCTGTGGAATCGATTAAGGATGTTTGGCTCACTGATAAATTATATAACCTCTGGATGGGAGCCATAGATAGTTTTTATTTTACCAAAAATTATTTAGACCGTAAAGCCGATATGATAGAAGAGCTTGGTTATGGATGGCGTGGCCGCAAACGGGATACTATGATATTGGATTATCTGAAAAAAGAATATATAAAAGTGGGGGATACAACTACCCTGCAATTGGCCATCCTACGCAGCATGACACGCTTTATGACTCAGGAATCGTTTCGTACCATCAAAAATATATTGTTGAGTGAAGCCCCTATCCCATCAGGTAGTTATGAGCTGAAGGGTATATTTAACAATGCAGAAGATTCTTTTAAACTAGCCCGCCTTTGGTTTCCTGACCTGGCCAAACTAAATACTATTGAAGAATATAAATCAGGTATATATGATTTGATGTCGTGGCTGGTGGATAGCAATTATTTGAAACCTGCCGATTATGCCGCTTACAAAGTACAAATATATAACGATGCCCGTATCACCCTAAAACGCCTTCAGGCAAAGGAAGAAGGCGGTTCTTCAAACAATTCGGAGTATGATGATGATTTGGTAAACTATACTTATTTGCTGCTGCCTTTTTATAATGAACCGCAAATAAAAAAATTAATTGACAAACAATTCCAAAGCAAAAACAAAGAATTCAGAATGCGTATTGCAATTGCGATGATTAAAGCAAAAGTACCTGTAGCAGATTCTATCATTATGGAGATTGCCCAAGACGATCAGTTGCGTTACAAACTATATCAGCGTTTGCTTAGGATAAAACGTTTAGATGTATTCCCCTCAAAATATAAAACACAAGAAGCTATTGCCCGTTCTATTTTTATGAAAGATGCTGTAAGCTCTTACAGTTACAGCAGTAGCAGCGAGAGCGAAGAAGACAAAAACAAAAAAGACAGTATCGTTTTATTAGATAAAAGACTAACCACTTTTAAGCACAAAGTCGGATATGTATATTATTACAAAGTATTAAAGAAAGATGACGAGCACAAAGAATGGTATGTTGGAATTAGTGGCATGCAGCCAGAAGACACCTCGAAAATTTCACTCGACGAAAAACTAACCAGCTCCAATACTGAACTGCTGGACGAATCGAAAAAACCAGCCGAACAATTTGAAGAACTATTATATGAAATGCGATTAAAACGTCGCCGTGGTCGTGCTGATTATGGATATTAAAAATCCACATTAAACACTTTTAATGTTCAGCAAATATATATAATATAGTTTTTTTAATTTTCGTATATGTCTATTCAAAACCCTCCTAATGGCCAGTACCTACAGCGTCTAATTATGTTGTGCGGGTTATTTTTTATGGGTTTATTTATATTTACTTTTTTAGCGGCTGCGGCTGCAGTAAAAATATATGCTATCCCCTGCGAAATATATAACTTATTTGAGTATATAAAAAAACATCCGAACGAGGCACGAACCATTAATGCACTTATTTTTACGCAGGTAATGAGCCAGCTACTGGCTATGGCCATTCCTTTTTTGGTAGTGATGCAGATTACTTATAGAGAACAGATGTATCATGAAACAGGTTTGCTAAAAATACCCAAAATAATTATTATAATACTGGTGTTGGTATTGGTTGTTGCCTCACTTTATCCGCAAAGTTATATAGAATATTTTAATGGGTTATTGTTTGAAAGCAATAAAGAACAATCCAATTTTATTACAGCAATGATAAAAGCAGATAATAGCAATGAAATGCTTGTTAATATTGGGTTTATGGCCATACTTCCAGCTTTATGCGAGGAGTTTTTTTTTAGAGGTGGGGTATTCCTTTTGCTTAAAAAACTAACTGGCAAACTGTGGTTTCCTGCCATTGTTTCTTCCCTGTTTTTTGCTCTCACCCACGACCAGCCCAGCCAAATGATTGTTATATTTTTAATGGGGCTGATGCTGGCATTTGTATACGAACTTACAGGCTCGCTTTGGATGAGCATATTGCTACATTTTGCAAACAACCTGTATTTTGTACTCGCTGATTATTATAAAGTAGGTTCAACTTTCGATTTCGCATCTTTATATAATATCATTTTGGTGGTTTTAAGTGCGGTAATCATTTCAGGTATATTTTGGTATTTATATAAAAATCGTTTCACAGAAATTAATTACGAATGAGGATTTACTATACGCTCTTGTTCGTAATTTCTATATATCTTTGCCTTTAATCCTTTTGGAATATATAGTGTCTGAAAGAATTAATATATCAATCGATGACCAATCATAAACAAGTATTCAATACCTCTTCCAAGCTGCGATGGCGTACGTTTCAATGGGTAACGCGTTTCGTTATTTTTGGGTTTATCATGATTGTTCCCGTGGTGTGGATTGCTCTCTCAAAAGGATATAAACCCAACCTGCCAAGCCTTAAAAGTGATGACCCTGAAAAGAAAAAAGTGGCCAATCCTGCCACGCCAAAGTCATTTTCCGAAAAAGAATTTATCAAATATAAAGGCTTCAACGATTTTTTATCTGCTAAAAATGCCAATAAAAATTTAGCAGATATTGACAATAAAAAAACCGTGAAACGCAGAATAAGAGCTGGATTTTATGTGGACTGGGATCCCCAATCATTATATTCTTTACAGGCCCATATCGACCAAATGAATATGGTATTGCCCGAATGGTTTTTTATTAACCCACATGCCGATACCCTGGCTCCAAAAATAGATCCTGAAGGGCTTAAAGTAATGAAACAGCACGGGGTGGAGATTGTACCCATTATCAACAATATCAACGATGAAAAAGGTGAGGGCGTTTTTGATGGTGCATTAATGAATCGTATTTTTCATAACGACAAAAAACGTAAAAGACTCATTGATGATATTGTTAAATATTTAAAATTATATGGCCTGCAAGGCATCAATATCGACTTTGAGGAACTGGATGAAAACGATGACCAAACTATCATCGATTTTCAAAAAGAATTATATGCCAAACTACACCCTTTGGGATTAACGGTTACCCAAGATGTGATGGCTGGTAATGAAGATTTTAATTTGAAAGAACTAGCTAAGTATAATGATTACTTATTTTTGATGGCTTACGACCAACACTATTCTACCAGTGTTCCCGGCCCGGTATGCGAACAAAAATGGATAGAAAAAGTAACAGACCAAGCTGCCGCAAAAGTTCCTTCCGAAAAAATTATACTGTGTATTGCAGGCTATGGATACGATTGGCCAGATGGGACAGAAGCTACTACAGTTAGCTACCAACAAGCTATATCAAATGCGGAAATATATAAAGCAAAAATAAAATTTGACGACAACACTTATAATAGCTCCTATGAATATACAGATGAAAATAAAAAACATCACAAAGTATATTTAGTAGATGCTCTTTGCAATTATAATACTTTGCGTTTTGCCGATGAATATGGAACCGCCGGAACTGCCATGTGGAGATTGGGCTCGGAGGATGACAGGTTATGGTCGTTTTATCAAAGAAATTTAGATAACAACGATTTAATTGTAGCCCCGTTCGATTATAAATTGTTAAATGTTTTTACATCACGAACCCAAAAACCAAACTATGTGGGCGATGGAGAAATATTAGATGTGGTTACCAAACCACAAATAGGAAAAGTAACTATAGAAGTAGACAGTGTAGAACAAATGATAACGGAACAACTGTATGAACAGTTCCCCACCAGCTATGTTATCCGCAAGTTTGGCAATGTAAAGAAAGAAGTGATACTCACCTTCGATGATGGCCCTGATGAGAAATATACAACAGAAATTTTAGATATATTAAAACGAGAAAAAGTGCCTGCCACTTTTTTTATTGTGGGGGTAAATGCTGAAAGCAATTTGGATGTATTAAAAAGAATATATGATGAGGGCCACGAAATAGGCAATCACACTTTCACCCATCCCAACATTGCCCATATAAGCCTAGAAAGAGCGTATACTGAAATGGAGGCCACCCGCTTGCTGATAGAGGCTGCTATTGGGCACAGTACCATTTTGTTTCGTGCACCTTTTAATGCCGATGCCGAACCCACACGCCCCGAGGAACTTTTGCCCGTGGCCCTTAGTCGTGAAAACAACTATTATACTATTGGGGAAAGTATTGATCCACAAGATTGGAGAGTAGATGCTTCTGCTGATTCTATATATGAAAAAACAATACAACAATACGAAGAAAACCCTGCCAAAGGTATTATATTGTTGCACGATGCTGGCGGAAACAGACAAGCGACAGTTGATGCACTGCCTCGTATTATACAATATTTTAAAAAGAAAGGCATTAAATTTACCACCGTTGCCGCCCTGCTTCACAAAAGTAAAAATGAAGTGATGCCAGTAGTAAAAGGTGGTCTGCAGGGCATTGGTAGTGGCGTTGCAAATTTTATATTTTGGTTTGAAAACTTACTGTTCGCTGCTTTCTGGGTGGCCATTACTTTAGGTATTATCAAAATTTTATTAATGGCCATATTGGCTATTATACAATATATAAAACGAAGGAAAAATATATATATACTCAATGAACCCTTCACTTCAAAAGTGAGTATTATTGTGCCAGCATATAATGAAGAGGTAAATGCCGTTAGAACTATACACAATCTGCTGTTGCAAGACTACCCCAATTTCGATATTATTTTTGTGGACGATGGCTCCACCGATCAAACATATCATATTATAAAAAATACGTTTGATACCCATCCTCAAATAAAAGTATATACAAAAATAAATGGCGGAAAAGCGTCAGCCCTCAATTTTGGTATCGCACAAACGGATTCGGAATATGTAATATGTATTGATGCAGACACCCATTTGCAATTCAATGCTATTAGTTGTATGATGCCCTATTTTGCTGACCACAACACGGGTGCCGTGGCTGGGAATGTGAAAGTAGGCAATGAAAGAAACATGCTTACCCGTTGGCAATCGATAGAATATATAACAGCACAAAACTTTGACCGCAGAGCGTTTGATATACTAAATTGTATTACTGTAGTACCCGGAGCAATTGGTGCTTTCCGCAAAACTGCTATTGAAGTTGCGGGCGGATTTACCACTGATACTTTGGCAGAGGATTGCGATTTAACGATACGGATTTTACGCAATAATTATCGTATACATAATTGCCCCAGTGCCATCGCTGTAACCGAGGCACCCGAAACTTTGAAACAATTTATGAAACAACGCTTTCGTTGGTGCTATGGTATTATGCAAAGTTTTTGGAAGAATAGAGATGCCTGTTTTAATCCGCAATTTAAAAAATTGGGATTGGTGGCCTTACCCAATATACTGGTATACCAAATATTGCTGCCCATGCTTGCTCCGCTTGCTGATTTGATGTTGGTATTTAGTTTATTCTGGAACCAAAACAACCCCGAAAGTGTAGAACATATATTGTTTTATTATATACTTTTTTTAGGTGCTGACCTATTGGTTTCAGTTATTTCATTCCTTTTTGAAAAAGAAAAAATGTACAAACTTATATGGATTATACCCCAAAGATTAGTGTATCGACAATTAATGTATATTATACTGTTTCGTTCTATTAAGAGAGCCATAAAAGGTGAAACCCAACAGTGGGGCGTACTGAAGAGAACCGGAAATGTAAAAACAATTAACAAATAAAAAACCCAATACTAAGTGAAACGTTTGCTCATTATATTATACATGCTATTTGCCGCAAGCACAAGCATACTGGCCCAACAAGATACCGCAGAAGAAGTAGAATTCGATGAAGATTTGCAGGACTCCCTAAACAGTGCAAAAGAAGACAGGCCGCACTTAATTTGGGATATCAATTATCTTTCAGATATTGTATACAATGGCCGTAGGCTAGACTCTTTGCCACAATGGGGAATTAATTTATCTCTTAAGTATCAAATGAAACATGGGTTTAATATCATGTACGATGGTGCTATATGGAGCGATGCTGTGAAACCCTATTCACTCACAAATTTTGGAATAGAAAAAGTATTTACTGTTAGCGATAATTTTGAAATTTCTACATCTTTTAACCGCTTTTTTTATACCAATGGAACCAATGCGGAAAAAAACTATTTCAACAAAAGTGTAGACGCCTCGGCGGGATATTCACTGGGCAATTTTTATTTAGGATGGTACAGTTCTTTTATGTGGGGCACCGCCAAAACTTTTTATCACAGTCCGTCCATCGCCTGGACTTATGAAAAATGGCTGGGAAATAAAAACCATGTGAAATGGAAACTGGTGCCAGAGCTCAATGCAAGCTATGGTAGAGGCGATGCCGCAGCTCGTGCAATTAATATAAAAACTACCAAAGCTAAAGCAGCAAAAAAGAAACCCAATGGGAAACCAGCACTAAGCAAAGATGCGGTATATGTAGGGGTATTATGTTATACGGTTAATCTGGAAAACGACTTTATATATAATGATCATACTTTTTCACTTTTATTATCCGCCAATAAACCTATAGGCCCCTCAACAAATGGCAAGTGGTTATATTATTTTGGACTGGAGTGGAAAAAGAATATATATTTTAAATAACACGTGTTTTGAGGCAACTAAATGGCCTGATGTTGTGTCATATTTTTAGGGAAGTAAAATAAAATTTGAGAAATCACGTTTTACTGTTACTAATCCAAATTTTAATTAATTTATGTGGTACAAAAAAATACTTTTTGTGGGGATGTCGCTTTGTTTCAACCTCTCCCAATCTCAAATGGTTTCCAACAAATTTCGAGTAAACTTTAAGGTTGACGAATATATAATTGACGATGATGATAAGCGAACGTTAGACGAATTAGTTGGCGAAGTAACGTTGGAAAAATATTGTGAAATGACGCTATCAGCTCATACCGACAATGATGCTGATGATAACTATAATATTAACCTATCCATGCGAAGAGCAAAATCGGTATATGATTATTTGGTGTCGAAAGGTGTGAATGAAAAAGTAATGGATATTGGTTGGTATGGTGAACGCAAGCCAGAAGTAGCGAATATTACAGAAGAAGCCAAAGCAGCCAATAGACGAGTAGATATAGAAGTAAGGAAATATAAATTTACAACAACAGACGAACTGTTAAAAGAAACAGGAGGGAATTATACACAAATATTTAAGTTGAAAGGAGCGTCAGAAAGCATAGTTACAGGTATGGAGGGAACAAAAATTACTATTCCACAGGACGCATTTGAAACTAAGGACGGGAAAGCAATTTCTAATGATAAGGTTGAGATTAAACTAGAAGAATATCAGAAACCCATGGACGCTATTTTTAATAATTTGTCTACGATGTGCGACGGGAAAATTTTAGAAAGTGGTGGCATGTTTCGAGTAACAGCAAATTATAATGGCGAACCACTAAAAGTTAGAAAGGGCAAAACATTACCTGTAGAAATGCCATCAAAGAACATGAAAAAAGATATGCAACTGTTTTATGGCAATGCTAACGAAAACAAAATAATTACCTGGAAGAATGCTAATATTCCGTTTTCGCAAAAGAAACTAACTAAAGTACAATTACCTTCAGTTAAATTGAAAGAAGATTATTTACGAACCCTAGTTCAAGAAGTTAATATAGTAAAGGGTATTAAATTTCAAATGTCTAATCAAGTTCCAAATATTTCTCAAGTTCCACGTATTCCTCGAAAACCAAAAAAATATACAGAGGTTACAGCATCTGATATCTTAACAAATTTCCAACAAAAACTATATCCTAAAATTTTAGAGGAAAAAATAATAGCAAAAGAAAACAAAAGAAGAAAAGATATCTATGAAAAAAGAATGGAGAGGTATGAACGAAAAATGAGAGCCTATTTTATGGCATTGGAAAAATATAGAAATGATAGCACTTCATATGAGGCCGCAATGGAAAGTACTCGTAATTGGATAAGTGCTGAAATAAATAAAAACGAAATTTTTATAGAGGAAATAGATAGAAGACTATTCAATCAATCTTTACAAGGGCTTTTGGCTGCAAATAAAAATAATAAATTAAATATGTCTAATCCCGAACGCTATCTATTTAATCAAAAAATAAACCTAGGAGTTCAGGGTAAGATTCAATATTATAAATCACGAGTTTCAATCTTGAATTGGATGATGATGTTAACCAATGAAGAGTTATGTAAATTATCATTGAGAAATGAAATTAACTATGATTGGGAAAGAGTTCGCGTCGCATATGAAAAATTTAGAATGGGCATAAGATTTAATAAAGTGGATGAATATCATACCAATCGTTTTTCTAAGAAATTATTACTCACAGATTCCTTGCTTAAAAAAGTTTTTGCCGACTATTATTTAGTGTATAATGCTAATGCTAAAAAATCTGGAATAAAAGACGAACCCGAAGCTAAAAATATATATAATACTTTTTTGTCGGATATTGGATACATAAATTGTGATAGATTTGCAAGTGTCCCTCCTACATCAATGTTCACCATTCAATTGAAGGCTTCCAAAACAGCAAGAACTTATTGTTATATAAAGGAAATGAACAGTATGATATATCCAGTAATTGATAGCAATGATGTTTCTAATTTTAGATTACCCAAAGGAACAAAAGTTGAATTAATAGTTGTAGATTGGATGGATAAAATGCCAATATTTGAAATGATTCAGCACAATGTAGTTAAACAAGAAATGATAGAAAGTAATGCAAAACCAGTTTCTTTAAAGGAAATTCAATATCTATTGGCATTGTTGTAGTATTACATTCCCAATCTCCGCCCCATTATCCCCGCAACCTTTTCATACAACTGCAAAGGCGTCATTGTTCGCCAACCAAGCGTATCTAGTTCCCCGCCAAAGTTTATATAATAGTCGATATTGGCCTGCTGGAATTCTTGTAATACATGTTCTCTAAAATTGATGGCAACCACCCACCCATTTTCTACTTCCTGAAACCATTCTTCATAATAGCAATCGTCGCTGCTGTGGAAGTTCAATACATTCTCTCCAATTAATATATATTTATCAATGCCCGCGTCCATCAGTGTTTCTATCACTTCGCGTTTTAGCCACATAATATCATTGTTCACGGCATCATTCCATTCTCCAATAAATTCTATCACCGCAAAGCCAGTATCATAATCTGCCATCAGCAATTTCATATATAAAGTGCTCGAACCAAACTCGTCCCACTGCGGATGAATTACATAATTGTATATTTTATTATGATACTCAAACTCACTATGCTCCCGCCCATAAAACGGCGACTGTGCATCGCTCTCGCTCTGGTAGTATTGTCGCCAGTTATAGTAGGGTTCAAGGTCGTGCATGGTGCAAAGATAGGGGACGGGGTTCGGGATTCAGGGTCTGATGTGTCAATGCTGGATTGTTTCGACTTATTCAAATAAGAAAAGAATAACGAACAAGGATTACCGTTTGCCGCAGCGAATTGATTTTAGAAGTATAATACTTCGTTTGTTTATCACACTCTAGCGGCAGCAAATTTGGCGAAAGCAACCCCGATTCCCGAATCCTGAATCCCCATCCTATATTTGCATCTGTGAAAAAAGCACTTCTATTATATCTCCTATTTATTTCTGCTCTTGCCTTTGGTCAGAAAAATGATTCTTTGCTGAAAGCAGATAGTATGCTAAAAGTGATACATGCTATTCAAAATCAATATAAAAATAACAACGCTCTTCCCTATACCAAATGCCCTTTAGAAATTCGTTTCGACCCTTACGATTCGGTGGCTGGCTATATATTATTATATGATACCAATAATATTATTTACTTAAGGGTTGATATATATTATCCCCAATATCACCACCTCATTTATGAAGCATGCGATTGGTCGAAGCAAAAATTCACTGCTTATTTATATACCAAGAATGGCAGTAAATTAAATAGTTTTACCGTGCTGAACCCTCCTCAAAATGGCCAAATTGGAAATGTGGGGCCCTTTAAAGATTTGAGGAAAATGAAAAAAAGTAAACGTACCCGTTCTTCAAAGAAGAAAACAAAACAGTAATTTTATTATACAGCACCCACCCTTATCTGCTGATAGAAATTTTGATAGGTTTTCCCAACTGCGGGGCCTGCATTATATATATTCCACTTGGCAGCAATGATACATCAATTTGTGATGAGCCATAGTGGTTCATTTGATATACCGTTCTACCCGATAAGTCTGTAATCGTTACCAAGGCTGCTGCACTAGTGGGCATGGTGAGTGTAAGCATATTACTTGCGGGCTGTGGAAAGACAGTGATTGGTTTTTGTTCATTAAAATTAATATAACAAATAGTACTATATATTTCCTCATTGTAATTGTGGGCTTTTATCCGATAATACAATCCATTTTGTTGTAATAGTTCGCTGCTCAATATATAATTATAGTTGTATTTATTTGTATATTTTAATGCGTGTATAACAGCCTGCTGTTCGATAGGGCTAAAATGAGAACCATCGGACGATTGTTCCACTATAAATTCATGTTCGTCGGCACTCAATACACATTCCCAATTTAAAAATATTTCTTTGTTAACTTTCCTTCCCGATATACTTAACCATTCCACTGGCAGTGCTTCAAAGTTCGCATCGCCACTATCGCTGGCCGCAAAAACTGAAAAGCTATTAAAAGGCCCTGCGGCAATATAGTTTCTAATAGAATCGCATGTTCCTGTATTTTTTTGAAGTACCCAAGGTGCTGTTGGGCTATCATTTTTCTTGGCCATCAGCAACCTTCTCTCGCTATTATATTTTACTGACCCTATAAGTGCTGAATCGTAATACAGTTTAATATTATAAGTAAAGCCACTTCCACCTGTGGGTAATAATTGCCAAAAACAATTCATATATTTTGCATTGGGCCGTGTACCATTTTGGGTATTGTTGGGCGGTGTAACGCCTGTATAATATTTCACATCTACTGATGAAGGCACAGTGCCGGTGCCGCCCCACGACAGGGTGGCAATAGTATCGTCGCCCCATATATAAGTGGTGGTGGTGTTAAGTGCGGGGCTTCCATTAGCAGTAGCAGTGGGTGGCGTAGCAGTGGGTGTAAACTCATCCGACCCGATATCGGTGCCATAGCCATAAATTATGCCTCTTGCATCGCCTGTAAAATCACTATTTATATTTCCGCTTGCACTTCCTGCAATGCCTTTTCCATTAACAAACCAACAATGTGTGCTACTTACTTTAATAGATAAAATTCCACTGGTTGCATTCGTAAACAGGCTGTCAACAGGCACGTTGGCAGAGGAGGTAGCCCATGAGTTAAGGTCTAAATAGGTGGAAGTTATATAACTACTGAATGTGGTATAATTGATGGCATTATATAGAAATTTATTGGTTCCACTATATACGAAAAAATTATGATCACTGTTTAATAGGTTGGTACTTGCTCCGTGGTATATCGATAAACCATTGCCCCTGCTATAATAAAATAAATTGTTCTTTACCGTCACACCGTTTCCATATCCATTATCACGATAACAAAAATCTACATTAGTTCCCCCCGCTCTGGTACCAGCAATTACAACTGAATTATAATATATCACTGAAGTGCCCGGGCTGGTGTTTATATCATAAATACCACCAAGCTGGCTATATCCTCCGCTTGCAGCACTGTTGTCTAAATATATTTGGTTATTATAGGTTTCTTTGGTTCCCGAAGTTTGAAGCACCATGGCCGTAGCTTCTGCTCCCGTAGTAGCGGTTACCGCATTGCTTATATCATAGATTCTGTTTTTAATTATTTTTGATGTGCCACCTGTATTAGATAGATAAACACCACATACCCGCAATTGGTTGGTACCCGTTGCAGTTCCGCGAATAGCATATATCGTATTCCCATTTATAAGTTGGTTATGATTGGGAGCACTCACATTCATTGCTGTGAGATTATATTGTATACCATTATAGGTGGTGGGAGATGAAATATCATGAATTATATTATTATATATACTATCATTGGAACTGCCATTGTGCGTTGCAGACACATTTGCAAGAGCTTTAAAATAGGGATTGGCCGTGCTGCTGGTAGAGGGTACTAAAATATTAGCGATAGTATTAGAAGAGATACTAATATTTTGATTTACTACGGAACTATAATTTATTGCTACAAATTGTGAAGTGGTGGACGAACTGCTTCCCCCAACCGTAATACTATTGGCGGTAGTTGCATGACCAATTGTATTGCCATTACCTAAAGAATTACCAATGATATGTTTGCCAGCGGCAGCATTAATTCCTATAAAAATGGGTGTGGCACCTGCACCATTCATATTTATATTTTGTATAGTATTGTTATATGTATAACAATAATTGTTGGTATCAATTCCACTATTATAATAAATACCATAAAAATTTGCAGAAGTATTAGAAAGGGTTAACGCTGAGCCACCGCATGAAGCAGCACCGCCGCCAATATAATTTCCACTTATTACAAAACTATCTGCATCATCTAACTGTATACCATATAGGGTAGCACCAACTAGGGTAGCGGTATCATATATACTATTTCCGCTTATTACATTTCCTGTAGTGGTGCCACTATAATATATACCTGCTGTGGTCCAATTAAAAATTTCGTTGTTTGCAAGGTTTACATAACTGGCACCTCGTTGTAAAAATCCATAACTGGGAAAATTGGTGGTTCCACCTGTTGGACTCCTCATTTGGTTCGATGATATATATACCCTGTTTGTGCCGCTAACATCGGCATATACTATTGCATTGTTGGCCTGTGTGGTATTGCATTCTATTATACAGTTTCTAAGTGTATCAGCAGTGGCACCATTGGTGAACATAATGGTAGCATGAGCCGAAGAAGCCGTGGAATGGGTGTTTCTAAATTTTAATTTCTTATTTCCGCCATCAATAATTACCCGATCGGCACCATCTATTCTAATCATTTTATTAGCCAGATTTGCACTGTTTGCAATGGTTCTTAAAGTACCATCACTCTGAATAGTTAAGGTATAAGTATTGTTCCCATCATCTATGAATTGGTTAATCGCATTGGTTCCATCTTCCGATAAATCACTTATAACAGTAGCTGTTACATTTCCACTCACCGCATTGTTATTTACAAAATTGAAAAAGCCACTTGCCCCAGTTAACGTAGTATAAGTTTGACCCGTGCCTATATTATAATTTCCGCTAATGCCCGATACAATTTTATATGCAGTGTATTTACTGGGTGCCGTGGTTTGCGATGTTGGATTGCTATGGCTGGCACCGTAGAACGAGCTGTACCATACATTGCCACTAATACTATCCATGGCTACTATATAATATGCAAACGAATCGCCCACTGCAGGTGTGATACTATTGCCTGCATAATCGATAGTAAAATTATATATTGCATTATTCGCATTTCCGCTCACAAAAGTCCCCACTTTGCTAAACCAACTACTTGTTGATGGATAAGACCTACGCCACCATATACGCGGGGCATTGCCGCCTGGGTTCATTACAATTCCATTGCCTTGGTCGGTAATGGCAACAGCAAGCGTTCTGTTGGATGTAAGGCTGGTAGAAACAAAATTGGTGAACGAAAAATTAGGAACATATATATCATCGCTGGTGCCAAAACTATAAGTACCCGCATCTGCTCCAATATCGGTGGGTGTATTAGCACTTAATAACTCTTCTTCAAAATCCACAGTAGATATGCCCAATGCCACGCCCATCGCCTCGGCCGAGGTGGTGCTTTGGATATGCATATCCACACAACAAGATCCATTATCAGGCGAAACCAAATCAGGATCGCCAACACCACTGTGCAAGTCATTAATAATAGGTGTGGTGTTATTATACATCACTTCTCTAAATGCTTTAATAGTAGTATATGCATTGGTCGAGGCCATAAATAATTGCCCACCACTTGCCACACTGCTGCTATAATATATATTATAATCGCTGGTGAGCCCCGTTGGGTTGGTACCACTAATTCTGCACACCGTGTGCACACCGCTGCCTCCCAAACCATTGGAGCGGCTATTTACAAAGATATTGTTTTTTACAGCACGGGTATTAACGGTAACAGAGCTAATAAATGCATAAGTAACTGCACTGCTTGATACACTTACACTACCCCCTACCCACACAGTATGGTGATAGAAATTATTGGTGCCGGCACTTTCATTAATACCATATAATATACAATTTAATCCCACATCGAGACCCGATGGTAATTTTCCCATTTGAACAACATTATAATAATAATTAGTAGTACCGCCTGCTGCACTGATACCTGTGACAGTGGCGGTGGTGCTTGTTGACACAATAGAAAAAGAATATATATTGTTTTTAGCCACCGCACACCCTGTTGCAGTATTAAAATTACAATAAATGCCCGCAACACTTATTGCCTGGCTTGGTGCACTCTCGTATAAATCGTGTATGGCATTTCCCGAGATAGTATCATTATTACCTGTATTGATTGCGGAAATACCAATAAGAGCTGCTAATGCACCAGTACCTGTTGACCGTGAAGAGCAATAAAAAGTTTCTACTATATTATTTTTTACAGAATAAGACCCGCTCCCCGAAATTAAAATACCTGTAAGGATATTACTGATACCCGTATTGCTGTTAGTAATTCCATACATATAATTATTATAAATAGTATGTTGCCCCGAAGCAGAATTGGTAGCATGTATTCCATAAGTAGCATTGTTTGCAGCACTATTGATAGCATTGCTTAAAGTGGCCCCTCCAAAAATATTGTCTGACACGGTCATTACACCACTGCTTCCTTGCAGCCACACACCTTTCAAAATCCCGGTGCTGCTTGTGAGAGAAATTCCGCTGATTGTATTATATTGAATGGTTGAATTTCCCAAAGTAGTTCCTGTACTAAATGCAATAGCAGAAAATACTGCTGAGACATTGCTCAAACTCATACTCAAACTATTTGTAGTATAGTATTCTCCTATATTATTTCCTGTAGTGGTGCCCACATCAAAAGCCCCCGCCACCAGCGACATAGCTGACTGGGTAGTGGAAGCCGAACTTGAGGTAAATGATATATTTTTAATTACATTGCCTTGAATGCTCGTGTTGGTTCCCGTAGCAACAGACAATCTAAAACCCCTAAGCACCCCCGAACCAGTATAGGTGCAAGCAGAACCACCGCAAGAAGCACTGGTGCCTCCCACATAATTATTACTTATTATAAAACCATTCCCACTGGCACTGCCATTAATCCTAATAGACGATACTTCATTGCTGGCACCCGAGAGACTTCTGGAAGATGTTTGATAAAAACTATTGCCGTTAAATGTCCAGGTAGAAGCCGAGCCATTTGTATATAAATATATTCCCGCTTGATCGGAACCTGCTGAAAAATAATCGAATATTTCTGAATTAACGATACTCACATAGTCAGTAGTAGTAGTGCTGTTCACTGCAGTAATACAGCACACAGGAAGATTGCTACCTGAGGGTCCAATTTTACAAGAACTAATATAACAATAGTCATTGCCAGTGGAGCCACTCCCTTGATCGAAAGTTACCACACCGGTACCGGCGGTATTGGTACACGATCCTTTTATAGTGGTATTGCGAATGGTATCATAAGTAGCATCGTTGCTAAAAGTAAAAGCAGTAGCCGAAGTGCCCGTACTGGGGTTGTCGATTGTGAGCTTATTGCCTCCGGTATTAAGTCCATCTATTACTACTTTGTCGCCTCCATTTATTTGTATAAGTGGGGCGTTCAAACTACTTGCGGTTATACTTCTTGCACTGCCACCGCTTGGACTAATAGTTAAACGAGTCCACATTCCTGCTGCTCCAGTAATAGAAATGGTGGCCGCCTCGGTGGTATTTCCTGTTACTGAGATGGAGATATTATTGCCGCTTTGGCTGTTGGTATTCACACAATCACAAGCTGCTTTAAGTGTGGTGTAAGTAGTATTGCAACTGCTGGAGCCGCTAACCGATATCTGTGCTTGCACTGCAAAAGCAGTATGAAATACTATGATAGCTGATAGTAGAAGTTTGTATATTTTTTTCATAACGTTTTCTGGTTTTATAATTTATATATATATCAACCATGTTGGTTTTGATAATGGCTTAAACTTGATATTGCATTATATTTGTTTGCCTCATTTATTTATGTACAAATATAAGCGAAGCAGTTTCTTTTACCAATTTTTTTCTAACTTGGCAACATTCAAATCAATCCGCACATTTGTCACCCAACATGCTTGGGGCAAAACATTTGTTACCTAATTTCGCGGTTTAAAGATTACATCCAAAGAAATTAAAATATATGCTAGGTTCGTTAGTTAAAGGATTATCAACGTTGTTCGGCGGTTCAAAGGCCGATCGTGATATGAAAGAGTTCTCCCCGCGGGTAGAAGACATCAACAAACATTTTGAAAGCTATCAATCCCTATCCGACCAAGGACTAAGGGACAAAACTTTAGAACTCAAAGCTCGAATAGCGGAGTTTCTCAAAGAAATTGACGATGAAATAGGCGAGCTTGAATCTAACCTACAAGCTACTATTGGTGGCGATATAGGCGAGCGTGACGATATTTTTAAAGCTATCGACAAACTTAAAAAAGACCGCGACGTAGAGCTCGAAAAAATTCTGGATGTGATACTTCCCGAAGCATTTGCCGTAGTAAAAGATACCGCCCGACGCCTCACCGAAAACAAAGGCATGCGTGTGCCCGCTACACAAATGGACCGCGAGCTCGCTATCGATTATGATTTTGTAGATATTGAAGGCGATACCGCTATCTATAAAAACCTATGGTCAGCTGCGGGCATTGAGATTATCTGGAACATGATACACTATGATGTGCAGTTGATTGGTGGTATGGTATTGCACAAAGGAAAAATTGCGGAGATGGCCACTGGTGAAGGAAAAACATTGGTATCCACTTTACCTGCATACCTTAATGCACTAAGCGGACAAGGCGTACACGTAGTAACGGTGAACGATTACCTAGCCCGACGTGACTGCGAGTGGAATGGTCCTATTTTCCAGTTCCACGGACTGAGTGTTGATTGTATCGATTTCCATGAACCCAATGGCGATGAGCGTCGCAGAGCTTATGCTTGCGATATTGTATATGGTACCAATAACGAGTTTGGATTCGATTACTTGCGTGACAACATGGCACGCTCAACCGACGACCTGGTTCAACGCAAACATCATTTTGCCATGGTGGATGAGGTTGACTCCGTTTTGATTGACGATGCCCGAACTCCTTTAATTATTTCTGGCCCAGTGCCCAAAGGCGACGAGCAAGAATATTTTGCTTTGAAACCACGTATTGAAAGATTGGTTGAAGCTCAAAAAAAATATATAAATACCGCTTTTAATGATGCTAAAAAATTAATTGCTGAAGGAAAAGAGGAAGAAGGCGGAAAATTATTATTGCGTTCGCATCGTGGCTTGCCCAAAAATAAAAATATCATTAAATATTTGGGCGAACCCGGAATGAAACAATTCCTTACCAAAATAGAAAATGTATATTTGGCCGATCAACAAAAACGGATGAACGAAATTGATGAAACTTTATACTTTGTGATAGATGAAAAAAGCAACAGTGTAGAGCTCAAAGAAAAAGGTGTTGAAATGATTACCGGTGCGGGCGATGATCCCCACTTTTTTATTATGCCCGATGTTGGTGCCTCAATTGCCGAAATAGAAAAATCTGCGGGAACTGATGAAGAACGCAAGGCTCGTAAAGAAAATTTGATGCGTGATTTTGCCATTAAATCGGATAGAATACATTCGATAAATCAATTATTAAAAGCATATACTTTATTCGAGCGTGATGTTGAATATATAATAGATGGTGGCAAAATAAAAATTGTGGATGAACAAACAGGCCGTGTGCTCGATGGGCGTAGATATTCAGATGGTTTACATCAATCTATCGAAGCCAAAGAAAATGTGAAAGTAGAAGCTGCCACGCAAACTTATGCAACGGTTACCTTGCAAAATTATTTCCGTATGTATCATAAACTTTGTGGTATGACCGGTACTGCCGAAACAGAAGCTGGAGAGTTGTGGTCGATATATAAATTGGATGTGGTGGTGATACCTACCAACCGCGGTATGATAAGAAAAGATTTGAACGATGTAATATATAAAACCACCCGTGAAAAATATAATGGAGCCATCGATGAAATAGTAAAACTACAAAACGAGGGAAGACCTGTACTTGTAGGTACCACATCGGTTGAGGTTTCTGAGTTATTGAGCCGGATGATGTCGTTACGCAAAATTAAACACAATGTACTGAATGCAAAACAACATCAACGTGAAGCCGAAGTGGTAGCCGAAGCAGGTATGGCGGGTACCGTTACTATATCAACAAATATGGCTGGTCGTGGTACTGATATTAAACTGGGGCCCGGCGTAAAAGAAGCTGGTGGCTTGGCTATTCTAGGTACTGAGCGTCACGAAAGTCGCCGTGTGGATAGGCAGTTGCGGGGGCGTGCAGGTAGGCAGGGAGATCCGGGTTCATCACGTTTTTATGTATCACTAGAAGATAATTTGATGCGTTTGTTTGGGTCAGATAGAATAGCTGCTATTATGGACAGAATGGGTATGAAAGAAGGTGATGTGATAGAACATTCTATGATATCAAAATCCATAGAACGTGCTCAGAAAAAAGTAGAGCAAAATAACTTTGGTACCCGTAAAAGATTATTAGAGTTTGATGATGTAATGAATGCACAACGCGAAGTTATATATAATAAACGCCGCAATGCTTTGTGGGGTGATAAATTGGCGATGGACTTAAATAATATGCTATATGATTTTGTAGATGAGCAGGTAAAAGAATATAAAGACGATGCTGATTTAGAAGGATTTAAATTGGAATTTTTGAGAAGCCTCGCATGGGAACCCGCAGTAGATGCAGGCATGTTCAAATCCATGAACGAAGAAGCTTTGACCGAAGAAATATTTGCACAAGCCAATGCTTATTATAAAGAAAAAGGTGAAACCACGGCAAGTAATTCTGTACCCGTATTAAAAAATATACAACAGGAAAAAGGCGACCAAATACAATATTTAGGCGTACCATTTACCGATGGTTTGCACAATATGAATGTTACAGTCGATTTTAATAAAGCTATAGAAACATCGGGAAAAGAAATAGTATATACTTTTGAAAAGCTGATGGTACTGAACCAAATTGACGAAGAGTGGAAAGAACATCTTCGTGAAATGGACGAATTAAAAACAGCAGTATATAATGCCCAGCTTGAGCAAAAAGATCCATTGCTTATCTATAAACTGGAATCGTTTAATTTATTCAAATCTATGTTGTCACGTATTAATCGTGATGTGTTGGGCGTATTGTTTAAAAGCCAAGTAGAAGGTCAAACGCAGGTGCGTGAGCAAAAACAAATTACCCGTACCCCACAACCTAAATTACAAACGAGCCGTACCGATAACATCAGTGCTACGGGAAATATACAACCCAATTACCAAACCAATGAAGAGGCACCTGCAAAACCACAACAAATAAAAGGTGTGATAAAAGTAGGACGCAATGATCCTTGTCCTTGTGGTAGTGGTAAGAAGTTTAAGCAGTGTCATGGGAAAGATGAGTAAGAAAGCAATAAATCAATTATATTTGCCAATAATAATAATAATAAATGTTAAACTCATTAGACATAAAGAATTACAGAAATCTAAAAAATTTAAGAATAGATTCCTTAGGAAGGGTAAATCTTATTACTGGTAAAAATAATACTGGTAAATCTACTATTTTAGAAGCAATTGCAATTTATGCAACAAAAGGAGATTTAAATCAAATTTATCAGTTACTAGAAGAAAGAGGAGAAAATTTCAAGCATACAGAAGTGGGTAGGCATAGAGAAGGAAATAAGAACACAACAGAGTACAACATAAGAACTTTTTCTTCTTTATTTACAAATAGAACGGTCAGTTTTGACCAAGAAGGTATCATATCAATTGGTATTATTGAAAATACGCTTTTTGGAGAAGAAAAATCTACAGAGGAATCAGTTTCTCTCCGCTTTGTATTATATCATGAAGAAATACAAAAAGACGATCATGGAGTTATGATTAGTAGAAGAAGGATTGTTTTAGAAAATGCGATAGACAAACAAATAAGTTATAAAGTGGGAGTAGAGATAAGAGTGGGCAATAGTTCTTTTATTTTACCGCTTGATGAGGATAGGCCTTATAGATTGGGTTATAGAGGATTGGAGAAAAATGAAAATTTTCAATTTATTCGTACTAGTAATATAGATAAAGAAATAAATGGTAAACTATGGGATCTTGTAACTTTAACAGAAAAAGAACAATATGTTGTCGATGCATTAAAAATTATTGAACCCTTTACCGAAAGGATTGCATTTATTGAAGAAAACTCGCGAGAAAGGACAGCTGTTATAAAACTATCAAATTCGCCAATTGTCTTACCATTACTTAGTATGGGTGATGGCATTAATCGAATTTTGACCATTATACTTGCTTTAGTAAATTCAGACAATGGCTTTTTACTTATTGATGAATTTGAGAATGGTCTTCATTATACAGTACAAGAACAACTTTGGGACATTGTTTTCAATTTAGCTCAGAAATTAAATGTTCAAGTATTTGTTACGACTCACAGTGAAGATTGCATATCTGGTTTTCAAAATATTTTAAATCGAAAGGACAATTTAGTGGATGGAAAACTGATTAGACTTGATAATAAAGAAGGGATTATTAAGCAAGTAGAGTTTGATAAGGAAGAATTAAAAATAGCTGCTGACCGAAATATTGAAATTCGATAATGTGGGTAAAAGAGAAGTTCAATAAAAAGTTACTAGTAGAGGGAAATGATGACCAACATGTAGTATGGGCATTATGTTTAAAATTTAATATTCCTGAAACATTTGATGTGTTGGAATGTGGGAGCGATAATCAACTTATTCAAGAAATTTCAATAAGATTTAAGCAATCGGAGGTTAATACGGTAGGAATTATTATTGATGCTGATACAGATATAAGTAATCGATGGAACTCATTAAAGCAATTGCTAACTACGCTGGGATTTCCTGCACCAAATAATTTATCCAAGGAAGGATTAATATTAAAAGATGGAAACAATAAAACTATAGGAGTTTGGATTATGCCAAACAATAATTTGAATGGAATGCTTGAGGATTTCATTTCATTTCTTGTACCAAATGATGATCAACTTTTACCAATTGTAAATACAACACTCGATAGTATAGAAGAAAGAGGATTGAATAAATATTTAACTATACATAGATCAAAAGCTGCTATCCATTCTTGGCTTGCATGGCAAGAAGACCCAGGCACTCCAATGGGATTAGGTATAACAAAACGGTATCTTACAACTGATCAAGAAACGTGTTCACATTTGATAGAATGGCTTAAGAAACTATTCAGCGAATAAGTCAAATGCATATTATTACTTTATTCAAAAGGTGATAATTATTTTAAAGACAGATTAAACAACCACATGCAAATCTTCACCCATAAAAAAGACCTTCAAGAATATTTAAGGAAATGGTTTTCGGGGAACACTATAGGTTTTGTTCCTACCATGGGAGCTTTGCATGCAGGGCATTTATCATTAATTGAACAATCGAAAAAAAAGTGTGGTGTTACAGTATGTAGCATCTTTGTAAACCCCACGCAGTTCAATGACCCCGCTGATTTAGCCAAGTATTCAAGACCCATCGAAAATGATATACAATTACTTGAACAAGCAGGTTGCGATATAGTATATAATCCCGATACAAATGATGTATATGATGGTGAACCAAGTATTATACAAATTGATTTGGGTGGACTGGATAAAGTATTTGAAGGAGCCCAACGACCTGGGCATTTTGATGGGGTAGTTTCCGTTGTAAAAAAATTATTTGAAGCCGTAAAACCTACCGATGTTTTCTTCGGGCAAAAAGATTATCAGCAAACTTTGGTGGTGAGAAAAATGATTCGGCAGGAGGATATGTCCATTAAATTTTATACTTGTCCTACCACACGAGAAGCTGATGGATTGGCCATGAGCAGCCGCAATGCGAGGCTTACTATAGAAGAAAGAGCACAGGCAACTAATATATATAAAGTACTAAAACAAGCTGCCTTAAAACAAGGATTATATACACCTACCCAAGTAGAAGAATATATGCATACTGAACTTAAGAAAAATAGTTTAATGCAAATAGAATATGCATCTATTGTTGATCCCACAGATTTAAAACCTATTATAGATTGGCAACATGGAGCAGTAATATTGGTGGCAGTAAAAATGCCTTCCACCCGTTTAATAGATAATGTAGTATTATAATATATATAGTAGAATTGTAATGCTGAGCGTAGTCGAAGCATGATTATAGAAACAAATAATATATGAAAGTAACTATTATAATACCTGCACGCTACGCATCTACCCGTTTCCCAGGTAAACCTTTAGTTGATCTTGGTGGTAAATCGATGTTGATGCGTGTATATGAGCAAGCGGGCAAGGCAAAAGGAATTTCTGATATTATTATAGCAACGGATGATACTAAAATACAAGAACATTGTATCAATCACGGAGCCAAAGTTTGCATGACAAGCACTGATCACCAAACGGGCACAGACCGCTGTGTGGAAGTGATTGAAGGATTTAGCACCAAACCAGATATTATAATAAATGTACAAGGTGACGAACCTTTTATACAGCCACAGCAAATAGAACAGTTAATCAATTTATTGCAACAACAACATATACAAATTGCCACGCTTTGCAAAAAAATTGATGCGGTAGAAGATATCATAAATCCGAATATTGTTAAAGTTGTAAAATCTACAAAAGATAAGGCATTGTATTTTTCGCGTCAGGCAATTCCTTATTATAGAGATAAACAAATTTCAGAAATATATTATAAACATTTGGGCATCTATGGTTTCAAAACCGAAACATTTTTACAACTCGCCAAACTTCCGCAAAGCCCACTGGAAAAGGCCGAGAACTTGGAACAACTTAGATGGTTGGATAATGGTTATGCTATATATTTAGCCGAAACCGATTTCCAAAGTGTGGCGATTGATACACCGGAGGATGTGCAGAAGGCTTTGGATTTTTTGGGTTTGTAATTCTAGGTTAGCTAAAAGAGACATTAAAAGGAAGATTTGTTTTCACTAGGGAAATCCCTAGTTGCATCAATACATTTTTATACTTAAGTTTGACCCCTAAAATTATAAAAATATATGAAAAAGTTAATTTACATTACACTTGTGCTGCTTATCTTGTTCACCAGTAAAATGCATGCACAATCGCAAACAATTGTAACCAAAAAATGGTCAAGCTGTATCGGGAATCCAGACACAGTGAATTGGGCGTCATCAACTTTCGATTCTTATGGCTGTTTAACAGTTACTGGCAGTAAAAAGGTTGGCTCAGGTAATACCGATGTATTTGTTGTGAAATATGATTTAAGTGGCAATATAATGTGGCAAAAAACATATAACGGGACTTCCAACTCGCTTGACTATGGTGTTGCGATTGCAGCAGGTACAAATGGGGATATATATATTGCTGCTGCAACCACGAACGCCGGTAGTGGTTTGGATATGTCTATTTTAAAATATAGTAATACAGGAACTTTAACATGGTCAGTAAATTGGAGCGGTGCAGGCAGTTTTAATGATGCACCTTCGTGTATTGCCTTGAATGGTACGGGTGATATTTTTATTGCAGGCACTACATACTCAGCCACAAGTTTATATAATTATGCATTGATAAAATACAACAGTAGCAGTACCAAACTTTGGCAAAGTACTTACGATTATACTTCAAAAAATGATTTTGCAACAGCTATGGTAGTAAATTCCAGCAATGATGTGATTGTAACTGGAAGTTCCGCAGCTACTACAACCAATTCCGATTTTACCACCTTGAAATACGCAGGAACTAATGGAGCATTGTTAAATACGAAAAGGATAAATATAGCAGGGCACGGCCAAGATGTTGCTGCAGCTATTGCCAAAGATGATTCAGACAATATAATAATAACAGGATATACTTATGCAAACTCAAACTTCGATATACAAACAGCCAAACTAAGCTCAACACTAGTATCAAAATGGACAAAAACATTATCTTGACAAGGTTTGGATGATGTTGCCTATGATATTGGAGTAGACATATATGGAAATATATTTATTACTGGACAAACAAGGAAATTAAATAACGGTATCGATTTTATTACAAAAAAATACAACAGAGCGGGGACTGAACTGTGGAGTAACAGATACCCTGCCGATGATGAAACCAAATATGCTAAGGCAAGCAAGTTGTTTGTAAAATCAAATGGGAATGTAATAGTTGCTGGAACTGCTGATAGGACCAATAATTCAGATATAGTTGCAATAGAATATGATTCTGTTGGAAGTATTAAATGGGAAAAATATTATAATGGCTCAGGAGACACCAATGATATGGCACTTAGTGTAAAATGCAACAATACTGGTTCTGTATATATTACCGGAATGTCGAGAGACTTATATGATACTATGAGATATGCAACTATTAAATATGATTATGATATATTAGATCACGAACAGGTTTTAGACACAGTTTCAGATACGTCGCAAACTTTATTATACATGAAAGGCGAGATAGTGGCTAGTTTTAAACCTGAGTATGTGAACACAGCAATAGTTGATGATATAGAATGGCAATCTGGTATGCTTGATGAAGTTATTCTTGATTCGAATTATGTAAATATGGTATATGAAAAATTGGGGTTGGGGAGTAACTATGAACCTGGCTTGAAAGTCTATAAGATATTTAAACGCTTGACAACAGGGGACAGCCTTTCTATAACTAGATTAGGAGATACTATCCACATGGAACCATTATGGAGTGCTTTTGTTTTGGCTATTCCAAGTTCTTTGGGCACTCTAGCAGCAGCCGATAGTCTAAATAGCCTCGATACAATTATTGAATTTGCAGAGCCTAATTATGTGTGTATGGGAGCAGTTAGTACCTATGATCCATATTATAGCGAGCAACACTCATTATATGCAAGGTCAACAAATCTAGATGAAAGTATTAATATCGGCCCGGCATGGGATATTGAAACCGGCAAAAACTATGTTAAGGTTGGCGTCTTGGATTCACCTGTCGATTGGCAACATGAAGAGTTTGGAAATGGTACTTACTCTGGATCTAAAATTAAAGGTGGAAGGGACTATGTAAACTCTGTAAATGCAGACAAATGGCAAGATTTTGGCGACCATGGAACGGCTTGTGCAGGCATTATTGGTGCATTTAGGAATAATTACAACTCTAATACTAATGCCTATATTGGAATGGCTGGTATAGCTGGTGGCTCTTTGGGTACTTTTATGAATGGCCCTGCGGGTGTTAATCTATATTCATTAGCGATTTTTCAACCTAAGATGGATGGGGGCACTGAAGCTACTATGTCAGATGGCCTAACAGAAGCTTCTTCTTCTTCAACGAACTCGTATGGGTTTGGTTTGCATATTGCTAGCTGTAGTTGGATAACACCAGATAACGGCAAAATGCTTTTGAAAGCAGTAAGGAATTGTTATTTAAACGGCTGTGCTGTTTTTGCAGCAAGAGGGAATATACCAAATAATGTTGGTGTTACGAGCTTAACGGCAAAAATGTACCCAGCATGTTATGGTGATAGGTTGGTATTTAATATTGGAGGAAGTGGGACAGATGGAAAACATAAAATGAACGGATATAATGGAGATGCTTATAGTGAATCTATGTATGATAATGGTGTAGATGTGATAGCACCTGGCTCAGCAGATATTGTTTTAACTACAGCCGTTCATAACCCCCCTTTACAAGGGGACGTCTATAGTGCTGATTCAAAATACCAATGGTTTAGCGGCACTTCTGCTGCCACCCCCCATGCTGCTGGTGTTGCTGCGTTGATGATGAGCAAGCATAACACCAACAACAACAATAGCTATCCGAATAACCTTCACCCTGACGACGTAAAACAGCTATTTAAAAAATATTCTGATGATGTAACAGGTGTAAGTCCAGACCCACCACAAAAATACACCTATGCAACGGGTTATGATATATACACAGGATGGGGGCGTATTAACGCTGGTAATTTATTGGTACAGGTCGATAAAAGTAAAGGGCATTTTATACAACATCTTAAAACTCCTACAAAAGTTACAACAAGTGCCAGTAGCCCTAGCGGTGTGTTTTTAAGAGACCCAATGAATAGTGCCGGAACCGGGACCTATGATGGTTACCTTTGGACTGTAACACATACTTACAATTATACTCTCCCTTCCAGTACTTATCAGATTATTGGTAACTGGCCTATTAATTGCCTCGACAATCTGGGTCTTGGGAGCAGCACTTATATCACAAATACACCATTTACATCTAGCACAGTAACTGTATCTGGGTTGAACGTCACTGTAGTCACAGTCACTTATTGTTGGCATTTGACTTATAAATACGGCAATGGGGCTACAGATTATTGGTTGCCTCAATATGTTGACGATATTTCTGAAGACTGGTCATTGCAAATGTATGACCCAACACTTACTTCGGTTGGACAAAAACCAATAATTGCAGTAAGTGAATTAATAATTTATCCCAACCCTTCATCAAATATTGCAAACATAAACTATGGTTTCAATTATGAACCAAAAACATTGAATATTGATGTTTACGATTTAACAGGTAAATTTGTATCGCATATACAAAATTATAAGAAAAATACAGACAATATTAGTTTCGATATTGGGGATTGGGGGGCTGGGCTTTATATAGTAAATATAAGAACAGATAGGGAGACACTGGTGAGAAAGTTTATTAAAGACTAATGTTTTATGAAAAAGGTAAGAAGTTTTATACCAGTTATATTATCGCTCCTGGCAATATTCTCAAGTTGCCACAAGGACCAGCAAATACCTTTGCAGCCCTATCCCAAAAATTGCCAAGATAATGGTTTTGACACCATGCCATATAGTTATGGGGAACCTATGATATATGCCGATAGCCTAAATATACAGTTCCCCTATTTTAATCCCAATAACCCTAACGAGATTATTTATTATCTGGGTTATAGACGGGAATTGATTAAATACAATATTGCAAACAAAACAAAGCAAATTTTATACAAAGGGCAGCTTTTCAACAGGGCCAAATGGAGCAGAAAGGGATGGATGCTGATTCCTGCGGATGATGGGCAGATATGGAAAATAAAAGATGATGGCACACAGTTGACCCAACTAACTTTTGGATCAATGGGGCATCTTTATCCTGAATGGAATATGGAAGGCACCAAATTTGGGTGTTGGGCAGTTACTAAAGGGAATAGTTATACGATTATTTATGATGAATTTGGGGCTGCTATTGATAGTTTGAAAAGCCCGCTAACAGGTTGTTGGCAAGGTAGGGATACAAACATACTATTGGGTGCGGGCGGCAGTGCAATAGGCTATACAGATATTCGGCAAGATTCATTCATCTTATTGTTTCGATGGCCACCGAGCAATCAGAATGAATTTCATGATTCCTATTGGATGCAGGATGGGATTAATGCCATCGTAGTTGCAAATAATGGAATATATTCATTTAACACGCAAACAAAAAAACTAACTTTTTTAAAACAATTCTGTCCGCATGATTACTATTATTCTCTATCTATATCATATCAGTCTAATAAAATTTTATTGCAAAAAAGCACTTGGTATTTTGTAGGGAATAATAGAGTTTTTATTAAAACCAAGTTGGTACTAATGAACCCTGATGGAAGCGGGGAAACGGAGATAGAGATATAGTTCTATTATAATATTAAACCAAGCGTTTTTGAAACTAGGTTATGCTGAATTTATTTCAGCATCTCTACCTATTCCTTATATTCTATGATTAATTTTCTCCAAATGAGATGCCGAAACAAGTTCGGCATGCCGGAATTCGTGTTCAGACTGAGTGCTATCTCCCCATCAAATACCCATTCACTTCCAACAATAATTTCCTAGCTTTTTCCGTTTTATATTTCTGTGCAATTTCTTTGGCATGCACTGCCCCGC
>JANYDJ010000187.1 GCA_025363675.1 Flavobacteriaceae bacterium
TACTTTTTGTGTAAAAAGTATTGCCCCCACGGCGAGTGGACGGCTTTAAAACAGATCATGTTGATCATAATTTTACGTAATAATATCAAAAAAAATACGGTACCCAAAAAGGATGCGAGCTAAACGCCTATTCCTATAAAATAATATGGCAGACGAAATTGTTTATCCCTTATTTAAATACCTAATAAAATTAGATCAAATTCCTGACAAGTTTTCAAGTTTCAGATCGGAACTTTCTACCCTGCCCTCGTAAGACTCCACCATGTGAGTATATTGTTCAAGTCTCCATACTTGAGGCAAAGACTCGTAAGTATAGAGACTGACCGTATGGTACTCACAAGTTACGCTTCGCTAAACTTGCGAGGGCTACATGTTTAGTTACCACTTTTATCTATTCTAGCAAATAGATAAATATAAACTGCGAAAAGCCAATTCAAATCTAAAGCCAGAGTCATTGATGCTTTAGTGTCATCCAGGGCCGTTTTTTCATAACTGCCATTTACCGCTCCAATATAATTAAACATTTTATCAAAATGGAAATATATTAGTATTAAAGTAAAAATGGCAAAGAGCAGTAAACTTAAAATAAGGAAGAAATACTTCGCATTTTCATACTTCCTTAAAACTCGAATTAAAAGGAATAAACCTAAAAGCGAATATCCTAAAATAATTGCCCATTCTCTCATTTCTGCATCCATATTACCTATATCATCAGCACTAAATCCATAAGAAATAAGAATGAAGAAAAAAGCAATTAAGATTTTAAAATACATTTGGCAAATATAAATGCTGCTGTACTTTTATTTGAGAATTTGTTAGAATCCTTTTTGTCTGAATCACGGATTATTCGGATTACACAGATTGCACGGATATTTCTGAGATATAATAATCCGTGTTAATCCTTTAATCTGTGTAATCTGTGATTCAGACACAAATTACTTCTTCCCCTCTACCTCATTCTTATACTCCACAAACGCTTTGAAAATTACCATAGCGATGCTGTCTTGTCCAGAAATTGAGGTGAGGTATTTGCGTTCGATGGCGTTGCTGAGGTAGCCGGTTTCTACCAATACACTGGGCATAGCAGTTTTCCATAGTACTAAAAATCCTGCCTGTTTCACACCACGGCTGTAGCGGTTGGTCTTTTTAAAATTTTTCTCTACATGTGCGGCCATGTCCAAACTTTGCATGAGGAACTGGTTTTGGTACAGGCTGAATATAATATGTCCCTCGGCACTGCTGGGGTCGAAACCATCGTAGTTGGCTTGGTAGTTATTTTCTAAAAGTATGGAAGCATTTTCTCGTTTGGCCACCATTAAGTTGCCCGCAGTTTTGTATAGGCCCATGGCGTAAGTCTCGGTTCCGTAAGCACTTGGGCTAGTGCTCGCATTTACGTGAACAGATAAAAAGAAATCGGCATTATTTTTATTGGCAATTTCTGCACGCTCATGCAACGCAACAAAGGTGTCGACTTGTCTTATATAAATTACTTTGATGTTTTTAAAACTATCACTAATTAATTTGCCTAACTTATTGCTGATGGAAAGCGTAATGTCTTTTTCATTGGCCCCACCATACATACATCCATGGTCGTAACCCCCGTGCCCAGCATCTATTACCAAAGTTTTTATTTCGGTTCCAGACTTCCGTGCCGGCACTTTAAAGGCAGCCCAAGCACACCCAATAAAAAGAATAAGGGTAGCATGGGCAAGGTATTTGTATTTTTGCAACTTCATTTTCATTTGGACAAGTTCAATTTATATACCACAATATTGCAAAAGGGTTTAAAATCTCGTTTATTCATTCCCCGCAAAACTAAACCCAATAAAGGTTTTGGCCGGTTGGTGTTTTTCACCAAATACGCCTTACTGTGTATTAGCTGTATATTATTCTGTTCACTCAACAGCATGGGGCAAAGCAAAACAGACACGCTTAAGAAGTTTGATACCACCATCCACATCCACTCCATCAATGAAACCGATACGCAAGAAATATCGACCGATACGCTAACTATCGGCGATTCACTTTCTAAAAATGATACTATTGGATTGCGTGCCGGAAAGGATGGACTGAAATCGGATGTGAATTATACTTTTGACGATTCCAGTTATTTTGATGTAGAGCATAAAGAATTTCATTTATGGGGCAAGGCACATGTCGATTTTGAAAAAATAAAACTGAATGCCGGTTATATAAAAATAAATTTTGGGAATAATACCGTCAATGCCGAACCAAGTATAGATAGTTTGGGTAATCCCTATAACCTTCCTGTTTTTAATGATGGTGATCGAGATTATATATGCCAGAAAATGAGTTATAATTTCCAAACCAAAAAAGGGAAAATATATGGATTAATTACTGCCGAAGGCGATGGACTGATACATGGTGGTCAGGTAAAAAAAGATTCGCTTGATAACTTATATGTAAAAAATGCAAAATATACTACGTGTACAGATACGCTGCACCCACACTTTTATATACTGGCCAAAGAATTGATGATTATTCCCGGTAAGCAAATAGTGAGCGGTCCCGCACAGTTGGTGGTGGCCGATGTGCCCACACCTATCATTTTGCCTTTCGGTTTTTTTCCTATTAAAAAGGGACAGCGGCGTGGCATATTACCACCGAGTTTTGCCAACAGCAGGGCACAAGGTTATTACCTAAAAGGATTGGGATATTATATACCTATTAATGACTATGTGGATTTGGCAGTGAGGGCAGATATATATTTTAATGGAAGTTGGCAAGGTTATGTAGCCCAACAGTATAAAAAGAATTATAGTTTTGCAGGGAGTTATACATTGTCGTATGGCAATATAGTTTTTGGAGATAAGAAAGCAGATGATTTTACGCGTACCCGTAATTTTAATTTTGGTTGGCGGCACACCATCGATCCCAAAAAAATACCAGGTTATACCTTTAATTTGGATATCAATTTATCATCATCCAATTATTATCAAACTTCTACTTCATACAATTATAATGATATCACAAAAAATATAATTCGATCATCGGTAAACCTAGGTAAGAGCGACCGTAAGAATAGATATAATACTACTATTGCCTTAAACCACGATCAAAATTTGCAAACGCACGATATTAGTTTCACGCTGCCCGAGATAAATTTTACGTATAATAGTTTTGCCCCTTTTGCCAATAAAAACCGGATAGGGATTCCAAAATTTTATGAGAACATCCGCATAGGATACACCCTTAATTTTAAGAACCAAATAAGAACCAAAGATACCATTCTTACCCAGCATCCGGATACTATTCCCTATTTACTAAAAAATGGTATGGTACATCGCATACCGCTCAATCTTCCCACTTTCAAAATATTCAAATATCTGAATGTAGCACCTACTGCCGACTATCAAGAATATTGGTATTATAAAACGGTAGAAAAAGCTTGGAATTCCATTAACCAAAAGCTGGATACCTTCTATAATAAAGGTTTTCAACGAGCTTATAGTTATGGTGGGCAGGTGCAATTAAGCACGGCAGTATATGGAATACTTAATATTAATAAGTTGGGTCTTGTGGCGGTGAGTCATGTAATTCGTCCCTCCATTTCGTTCGAATATCGTCCCGATTTTTCAGATACTAAATATGGTTTTTATAAATATAACCGACGCGATTCCCTTACTTTTTATCCGCAGAAATATTCTATTTTCGAGCAAGGTATTTATGGCGGACCAGGGGCGGGCCAACAGGGCAATATGAGGTTTAGCATTGTTAATAATTTAGAAGCAAAATATAAACACAAAACTGATACAGGAATTGAAATAAGAAAAGCATCATTGATTGATAATTTAACCATCGGAGCCTTTTATAATTTCTTGGCTGATTCATTTAAAATGTCAAACGTAAGTATAAGCGGTGCTACCCGATTATTTAAACGTTTTGCCATTAATTTTGGAAGCACCATCGACCCCTATAAATATAATAGTACCCACCGCGTAAATGAATATGATATAGATGTGAAAAAACTTAAATTTGGACAACTACTCAATGCAAGGTTTGCAGTATCAGCAAGCTTAACGGCCGATGATTTTAACCCGAAACCTAAAACCAAGTTAGGAGCAAAAAAAGATACCAGTGCCGAACAAAAGTATATAACAGCCAACCCCGATATTTTTGTGGATTATAATATACCTTGGTCTTTAAACTTATCATATACTTTTATATATACTCATTTTCCGTTGGCTATAGCTGAGCAGCAAACAAAAATACAACCCACCCTTATGTTGAGTGGCGATATAAAACTCACACCCAAATGGAAAATAGGATTTAGCACCGGTTACGATTTTTATTCGAAACAAATTACCTTCACCAATATCAATATATACCGCGACCTCCACTGCTGGGATATGGCCTTCGACTGGGTGCCAACCGGACAGTATAAACGTTATATGTTTACCCTCAAAGCCAAGTCAGCATTGTTACAGGATTTGAAACTGAATAAGCGGAGAGAATGGTTTGATAAGTAGGAGTAAGGAAAGGGGTAAGGGGTAAGGGCCATTCGGCGTCAGCTCCTTATCCCTTACTCCTTATCTCTTGCCCCTTTTACATCTACGAGATATTTTACTATAACCTTCACTGATGAATCGGGAATGGGAGCACCAAAATTCTTCACCATTTTATCTACTATTTTCTGCCAAGTTTTTTCAGGGAAATTGGGTTGCATTTCTATATACTTTGTGGAGTGACAGGCCAAGCAATGGCGTTGAAAAGTTTTTTGTCCCACAGCAACAGGTAAATAAGGTTCGAGTGTCGATAATTCTTTTGCAGGCTCTTTAGTTTTGGGTGTTTCTATAATAGTTTTTTTATCTTCAGTACATGAAAATATATATAATATAAACAGGAGTATATATAATCGTTTTATATAATACATTATTCTACAATTAAATTTAATGTTTCAATTTCATTTCGCATATAGCCACTTCGGTTCCACTGGTGTGGTGGCTGGGTTTCTCCCTTGCTATTGGTGGCTTTCACTTTAATTGTATATTTGCCAGCAGCGGTTGGTTTCCAACTATATTTCCACCTTCGCCAAGTATACTTTCCCAATTCAGGATTTAGTTTTGTTGCTTGCCAAGTTTTACCATTATCTACAGAAATTTCTACTTTTGTTATTCCATCACCACCATCAAAAGCCAGGCCTTCCAGTGCACAATTTTCATTTGCTTTTATTATAGTGTTTGGTTCTGGATTTACAAAAATAGAACGCACATCCATTTTACTAATTGGCACTACATCTTTGGCAAGCTTATCATGTTTTTCATCTCCGTTTGTTACACCTTTTGGCACCAAATAAGCTTTCTTCATCCAGTACCCTTTAAAGGTATCATTATATACTTTTATCTCGTTGAGCATTCCTACCCAATAGGTTGCATACCAGCCTGGCACAACAAGTTTCAGCGGATAGCCATTCAACAAAGGCAAAGGCTTATCATTCATTTCATACGCAACCATTACTTCACCATCCATAGCATGGTCAATTTTTAGCGACTTCACAAAATCAGGAACCGACTCGAGCGGGGGCTCATCCATGCCATTAAATGCTACTTCAAATGCACCATTTTTTACGCCAGCCAAGGCTAAAATATCTTTTAGTTTCACCCCTGTCCATTTTGCATTTCCCATGGCCCCATTTTTCCATTGTCCCCCCGGTACTTGTGGGCTGAAAAAGCTGCGGGCATTGCCAGCACACGCTGCAAGAGCATTGATTGTATAGGGTTTAAATTTTGTTTTTAGGTCGGTTAATGATAATGATAGGGTTCTGTTTACGTGGCCGTTTATAGTTAATCGGTATTCATTGCTATCTATTTTTGATGGCATATTGGCCAAGTGCCAGCGAACAAAAAATACATTATTGGGGGTATAGTCATATCTAAAATACCACAAGGGCGTTTCCAAATTTGCAGGCCGGTCGGTAAGTAAAATCATATCGTCTTTGCCTTCCGCTTTTACCATCAACTCTTTGTTTACCACTGTGGGTGCCGCGTTATCACTGCCTCCACCACTGTTACATGACAAGGCCAAAAATGTATATATGATATAATATAGTTTAAATTTACGCATATCTATCTTAAACGTGCTGCAATTAAGGGAACGTATATAATATATGCAAGCAATTTTTAATTTTCATAGTTGCTACGGTTACATTTTTCATTTTTTAGCGGCTCACAAAACTCATTAATATTGCTTAATATTGTCCCCTTATTAAAAATTTAATTTATTATGAACTCACTAAAATACTATACAATTATTGCTCTTGTTTCATTTTTGGGTGCGTGCAAAAATGCACCAGATAAGAAGGAACCAGAAATGGAAATTACAAAATCGACAATCAAGGAAGAAAGTGTATCATATAATGCAGACACTACCACGCTCAATGGATTTGTAGTATATGATGAAGCTATAAAAACCAAACGTCCGGTAGTGCTTATTATACATGAATGGTGGGGCTTGAACGATTATGTAAAAAGCAGGGCAAGGCAATTGGCGGCCCTAGGTTATATAGCCATTGCGGTCGATTTGTATGGTAACAATAAAGTAGCGGATAATCCACAAGATGCAAGCGAGCTTGCCAAACCCATTTATGCGAATCCATCGATGGCAAAAAAACGTTTTGATGCGGCCCTTGCAAAAATAAAAACATATAGTGTTGCAGATACAAACCAAATGGCAGCTATTGGTTATTGTTTTGGCGGTGCTATGGTATTGAACTTTGCCCGCTTGGGAGAAAAAAACTTGAAAGGTGTGGTATGTTTCCATGGCAATCTTGCGGGCGTGCCTATCAGTAAAAATATCCGTAATCAAAAAGTTTTGGTATGTAATGGTGGGGCCGATGAATATGTGAACGAAGAGGAAATTGCAAAATTTAAAATGCAGATGGATTCTATAAAAGCAGATTATACTTTCAAATCGTATCCCGATGCTACCCATGCCTTTACCAATCCGGCCTCCACAGAAGCAGGAGAAAAATTCCATATTAATATAAAATATAATGCTGCCGCCGATAAAGCTTCGTGGGATGATATGAGAGCTTTTTTTGCAGAGATATTTAGAAAAGAGTAAATAGGAGGAATAAGGGATAAGGAATAAGGACCATGCGGCGTAAGCTCCTTATTCCTTACTCCTTATCCCTCGAATAAACCATGCGGCGTCAGTTACCGCCAACCGCCTACTACCAACCGCCCCTCGCCAATAGAAAACAAATAACCGAATGAAAAAATATCTCACCATTATCATACTTCTCATTTCACAATTTGCTTTTGCTCAAAAAAATGTGCAGGTTACTGACTCGTTTAAAATAGTTTCGGCAACCGATAGCCTTACTATAAATCTTGATATGATAAAGAAAATAGCGGCTCAAAAATTACCCGATTTACGGCTTACCAATCACCATGGAGAATTTAAAAAACTTCTCACAAATTTGCAGGGAATACCTATCAAAACTTTTCTTGAAAAAATAAAACCGGTTACCGAAAAACCAAAAGAACTGAGCGAATACTATTATATATTTCGTGTTGGCGACGACTATATAAATGTATATTCGTGGAACGAGATTTTTAATACCGCAGTAGGCGATTCTATATATATAATAACAAGCTACGATGGATTTAACTTAGACACCATGCCCGATAAAATAATGATTGTATCCATGAGCGACAATACCACCGCACGCCGCATGCTTAAAGGGTTAAGAAGGATTGAAATTTGTAGGGTGAAGTAGTGAGGAGTAAGGAGTAAGGAGTAAGTAGTAAGGAGTAAGGAGCTGACGCCGAATGGTCCTTACTCCTTATTCCTTGCTCCTATTTTCTAACTACTCCTATAAGCCATTTCATAAATCGATTTCACGTGCGGGCCCAAGAAAATTCTTGCATATATTCTTATAATAGCAATACCATCTATAATAGTACTTAGGGTTACACATAGGGCCAATAAAGTTTGGTTTTCGTGTATGTGTGTAAAAATTAAATCCTCTCCTATAAAAGTTGGTGTTATTGGAAAGCCTGACACGCCTAAGCAGCACAGTAAAAATATAAATGCAATTCGGGGGCGTTTATATGCATAGCCGTGAAATTGGTCCAAATCAATTCCCGATTCAATTCGTTTTAATCTATATAAAGCTATATAGCCAATAATGCCAGCAACTATAATACCGCTTAGATAAAACACAGACTCATCGATTTTATATTTTTCATTGAATGATATAGCGAGTGCAACCCAAAAGTGGTTCAAAATAATTAAGGTCCAGCTTAAGATTGCTTTTTTTCGTTCGGTAAATGCTTTCACCACCATTATTAAACCAATTACTGAGAAGGTAATGGGCAAATATTGTTCTACATGGTTTGGGATTAAATCTCTATGATAATAACAAAAGAAACTAACTAGATATGCTGGAATAAAGAAAATAAATAAACGTTTCACCGTTAAAAAATCTAAGCTTTTTCCTAATTTCTTAAAGGGGTTCCAAAACACCCGATACATAAACGAATCTAAGTTCCATTCTTTTAAACATAATATATATAAAGTATATTGAATTTTCTTGGGGAACGAACTTTCTATAGATCTTTGTCGGGGTGAAAAATTATAAAACTGTTCCCGAATTAAATAACTCACCACCGATGGCGATACCAGCAATTGATAGGTTCTTAGGAATGCATTTCCCGCAAAATGAAACAAAGCCAAGTTTTCAAAACCTGCAGCAACTTCAATAAATATTAAACCAATTTGTGCGATAGAAGCATAAGCAATCTGACTTTTTACTGATGACTGAACGCGGGCAATTCCGGTAGTGATGATAGCCGTAAACAATCCCAAAACCCCTATTAAAATACGAATAGATAATTGGTGTTCCCAGAAAGGAAAAGTTCTAAGCAACAGAAACACGCCCAAGTGCACCGATAACGATCCATAAAAAATAGCACTGGATGGCGTTGGTCCTTCCATAGCCCTTGGCAACCATGACGAGAAGGGGAGCTGTGCCGATTTTGCCAATGCAGTTACCAATATCGTTAATGATATAAATACACCTATCATACTATGGCTCACCAAATGTTCGTGTACCAATTCATAGTTGTTCAATTTCATAAAAGTAATATTCTCGTGCCACAAATGGTGACTTGCCCACATCGCTAAAATTAAACCCACATCGCCAATTCTATATATTGAAAAAACTTTTACAGCATTTTTTACAGGGAGATATCTTTCACGATAAAACGCAATTAATAAGAAGGAGGATATACCCAATATTTCCCAACCTACAAACAAGGTCTCGAAATTGCCTGAAATTACCGCAATATTATAACCTATATAAAAGAACAATATGGTATTGAAGAAACGTTTATAGCCAGGCTCTCGGTGCAAATAATAGCGGCTATAAGTAGTAACCAAGAAAGTGAGGAAAGCCCCAACCAACAAGTAAGTAGCTGTAATTTTATCGAAATAAAAATCGATATAAAATTCGTAATCGGCTGATTGGTATAATACAATATCTTTTAAGTTGAGTGCTTTGTGATTGGTGCATAACCAACAGATAAAAAATATAACCGTACCTACTAAATGTATACCGACGGTAAAAAATGCTGTTCGCGAAATGAGGGTTTCTTTTTTCTCGGGCAGAAATAAACTTATAATAAATCCCAGTACGGGCAGCAATATAAAAAATGGAAGTATGTGTTGCATATCTGTATCTTATTTTAATAAATAAACGGAAATATTTTCTTCGTGCGATTCTATGATAGGGGTGAGGTCGGGCACAGTATCTATATGTTTTGTGAGTGGCTGGTAGGTGATAAATTTCCCATTTTTAAAATATGAAAATTCTTTTGTTTCAGGATGCACCACTACTAAATGTACCCATTCATTGATAAACCATTCGTACGTGGCAGGTATTATTTGTATAGTTTCTAATACCACATCGGGGAAATGCTCTACAATAATCATTAATCGAACGGGGTCATGCACTTCTATCATCTGGCTTGGTAGGCCGGGTCGTAGGTCGCCATCTATGCCATTGGCTACGCCAAATAATCCCATTACATTATGGGGCAATTTTGTTCCCGCTCCCAGTTTTTGATTATCGACTCTGGAGAAAAAATATTCCAGATTAATTCCGCCACAAACCGGTGCGGCGGCTTTTAATATATTCACCAAAAATTTTCCTTCAGGGTCTACCTCGTAGTCAAATGAATTTAAAAAGCAGCGGCGGTCCAAAAATATATTTTTGGTTAAAGCTCTTCTGCCTATTATACAAAGAGCATTGGTGGCATGGTTTAATTCGGGCCGTGGTTCAAATAATGAAACCGATCGTACTCTAATTCTCTCATGTATTTTTTCAGCACTTTCTTTGGTATTAATTGATACAAATCTTCTGGATCTTTCTTTTGAATTCGAATCTAATGCCTTATCAAAAATTACTTCGTTTTGTGTATGTCTTTCTAAGTTTATGGATGAAAGAGAATTTTCATCATAAAACACAATTTCATCTCTTGTTGTATCATGCAGGCCTCCTATAAATTGTGTTCCATCGGGTATAATAATACCACGTGTTTCTAATATTTTTCTCACTTCTATATGGTTGGCCATAAATGATAAGACCCTTGAGTTTACTGAGCCCGCCCTGCCTGAACAGGCACCACAATCGTAAGCGGTGTAGTGTGGATTATTAACACTGCTACTGCCGTGCCCAATAACATATACTATAGGTGCAAAATCTTTTACCAACCCAATGCTTTTTAGTACACCTTCTAATCTGTTCGCCATTTCATCAATGGTAAAACCAATCTGCAAATCATTCTCTATATCATTCACATTTTTGTTCTCGATAGTGAGCTGCGAAAACTTATCCATGTGCTTAAATGAAGATGCACTTGCAGGGCCCATAGAGGGACGAAATATATTCACAAACAATTTAAATGCCGACCAAAAACCAAGGGTTTGAGAAATGAGCCAACCACTGTGTAATGAGTGCGAAGTTTTGCTAAAATGTATATCTTTTTCTCTTTTCTGTTTATTGCCAATTTCTTTAACTAAATATTTGGGCGTTACAGGTGCAGGGCATACTTTGGTATAAAACTTTCCTTCCTCAGGCTGGTAAAAAAACTCAACTCCAAAAAAGCCTGGGGTTCCAAAAGTTTCGCATTCGGGCTCTAATTCTTCCAGATATCTTCTGAAAGAAATCTCCCGATCATCGATGCAAAACATTGCTTGGAAATTTTTATCTTTTATATATACTTTTTCAGTTTTTTCTAATTTAATTCCCGCAAGTACCTCATCATAATAACTCCATTCAAATGCATCTTGCCATATAGTCATCACATCCGCTATTTCCGATTCGGGGCATACGCCAAATAAATCTACGGGTCTTTCCACAATCTTACTTACCAAAGGTTGCCACTTGTTTTCGCCAAATTGGTAATCGAGTGCATCAATCTCTAACAGTAATTCGAATACTACTAAACTATGTATGGATATTCTTTTGGTGTCTAACAATGTTTGCGGAAAATCCTCAACCGCCGATACCATTCCCGACCATCCCTGATGTGCAAATTGTTGATCGAATAAATATTGTTTATATAATGTTTCATCGCCTACCACAATAGCAAGCAGGTCTGAAATCTCGCAGGTGCTTTTTAGTAATAATTCTTTGGCTCTTTTTGTTCTAAAAATGCTGGAATAACTGTTGCGTTCCATTTCGCGGATAGAGGAAAGGAAGTTTTTTTCTTTAATGGGGAAACTCCAAATCGAAATTCCCTGATCTAAATAACTGCATAAAACTCTAAATAAAATGGGGTGTACCAACGATTCTAAATCGATATGGTAATGTCTTTTCCAGTTCGATTTTAGGGAGCCGATTTTTGGCAATCCCGGACTATGATACTCTTTGTGTAATACTTTCTCTTTCCATTCATTTAAATGAGCTGCCCCTTTTCTATCCATAATAACTTGATCAAGTATATAATCTTTGATGCGTTTTTTATGATATAAATCTTTGTATTCTTTAAATGAAAGTGAAACCCTATAGCCTAGCATTTCTGAGGCAGTACGCAGGGCTTCATAAAATTTTAAATGTTGGAAGGCATGCAGTGTATTGTGATGAATAAAATCTTTCAACGGTGCCTGTGCGGGCAAAAAATGTTTTAGGTCATGTAATACTTTGTGCTCATCGAACGGGATATTTTCTGTCGTCATTTTTTTTTATTGTTTATATATATGATAAAATATAAGGTTAATGGAATTGAATAAATGTTTAATTGAATAAACAAAACATTAGCCAAAATTTAGGCTAACGCTTTCTAACAAATAAAATAAAGAGAATTAGACACGAAAATTACAAACCATTATATATATGGGGTTTGTAATTTCTTTGGCAATAGCTGAGTTATAGACTAGTTTAACGTGCGTATATTGAAATTGAATATCAATTAGGCCATAGGGTAGTATAAAGTTGAACCACCCATAATCATCTTCTGTTTCGTTTTCAAACAGGTCATTTCCAAATGAGTTCACCACTTCTAGCGAAGAATGCACGTATTCAGTTTGATGGTGTTTAAAAGAAATATCATTAGCAGAATTGGTGGACCCCAAACATGATAAACTCTGAGATAAAAAAGCCCCAATGAACACAACCAGTAATAGGAGTGTGGTAATGGGTGTTTTAACTTTTTTCATGACTGAACTGCTGCTCTGCTTTTTTATAAAGTGCAAAAGTAACCGATTATTACACAAAAGACAATGTAAAAATAATATCACAAGATGGCGGAATGTGGAAAGACCTGAGGCTACCTTGTTGAAAACTTGACCAAAATAGGGCAGGGCGTTTTTGTAATTTTGTAGGACTATATATAATGGATTATTTAAAGGATTTAAACCCCGAACAGCTTGCTGCTGTTCAATGTACCGAAGGTGCTGTAATGATAGTGGCAGGTGCAGGCTCGGGCAAAACACGGGTACTTACTTACCGCATTGCCAATATTATGCAGAAAGGGGTGGACCCGTTTAATATATTATCGCTCACTTTTACCAACAAGGCTGCCCGCGAAATGCGTGAACGTATCGAAAGTGTGGTAGGGCCCGAAGCACGCAATCTGTGGATGGGGACTTTCCACTCCGTATTTGCCAAGCTATTGCGATATGAAGCCCACCGCTTGGGGTATCCCAGTAATTTTACCATTTATGATACTGATGACAGCAAGAGCCTTATTAAATCTATTCTTAAAGAGATGGAATTGGATGATAAAGTATATAAACCTTCCATGGTATTGTCTCGTATCTCATCTGCCAAAAATAATTTAATATCGCCCGATGGTTATGCACAAGATGCCGAAATTAAAGATAATGATGCCAGTGCCCAGCGGCCTTTAATGGGAGAAATATATAGTCGCTACCAATTGCGTTGTTTTAAAAGCGGCGCTATGGATTTTGATGATTTATTATTTAATACCAACAAAATTTTAAAACAGTTTCCCGATGCATTATCTAAATATCAGCATAAGTTTAAATATATATTGGTAGATGAGTATCAGGATACCAATTATTCGCAATATGTAATAGTACGTAGGCTTGCTGCCATGCACGAAAATATATGTGTGGTGGGCGATGATGCCCAAAGTATCTATGCTTTTCGTGGTGCCACTATCGAGAATATATTAAATTTTAAAAAGGATTATAAAGACGCTAAAATATTTAAGCTCGAACAAAATTATCGCAGCACACAAACTATAGTAAAAGCATCGGGCGGGGTGATAAAAAATAATAAAGACCAGTTGCAAAAAGAAGTATGGACCGATAATGTGCTGGGCGATAAAATAAAAGTATTGCGTGCCATTAGTGATAATGAGGAAGCGAAATTGGTAGCAGAAAATGTATTCGAACATAAAATGCTGCACCATGCCTATAATAAAGATTTTGCAGTATTATATAGAACCAATTCGCAGAGCCGAGCTTTGGAAGAAGCTTTTCGCAGAGCCAATATTGGGTATAAGATTGTGGGCGGTATGAGTTTTTATCAACGCAAAGAAATAAAAGATTTATTGGCTTATTATAGACTAACGGTAAACCCCAATGATGAAGAGGCTTTGAAGCGTGTGATAAATTATCCCGCCCGTGGCATTGGCGATACCACCATGAGTTATATTATAGCAATAGCAGGTGCTAAAAATATATCTTTATGGGAAGTATTACAAACCGCAGAAAACCACGCCGACCTAAAAAGTGCCTATAAAAAACTCACCGATTTTAGAGCTCTGATACAAAGTTTTATTATAGAAGGGAGAAAAAATAATGCTTATGACACTGCCATGTATGTAGCGAAACATAGCGGGATACTTAAACATTTATATGATGACAAATCGGTGGAAGGAATGGCCCGATATGAAAATATAGAAGAATTATTAAGTGGTATAAAAGAGTTTGTGGAAGAGGATGAAGTATCGTTATATGATAATGAACCTATGCCGCGAACCCTGGAATTTTATTTGCAAAATATTGCCCTGCTCACCGATAACCAGAAAGATGATAATGATACCGATGTGGTACAAATGATGACTATACATTCATCGAAAGGGTTGGAGTTCGATAATTTGTTTGTGGTAGGATTGGAAGAAAATTTATTTCCCTCGCAGATGAGCCTGGGTAGCCGTGCAGAGCTGGAAGAGGAGCGAAGATTGTTTTATGTTGCCATTACGCGTGCTCGCAAAAAGCTAACACTCAGTTTTGCTACCACACGTTTTCGTTTTGGTACTTTGCTCAACTGCGAACCAAGTCGTTTTTTAAATGAGATAGACCCAACATTGGTTGATATGCAAGCACCCACTTTTAAAACGGGTTTTGGTAATTTTGGTGGCTTCGATGATTTCGAAAACCGCAGTGGTTTTTTGGGGCAGAAATCTGCTGAAAAATCCTATTTCCCCAATCAAGTGGGGGCATTTAAAGGCAAGCCGCCAATCAATAATCCTATCGGGAAAATAATACCCAAGCATCGTACACCGCCTGAAATTAAAGACTTTGTACCCGAAGATACCTCTAAGCTAGAAGCAGGAATGACAGTACAACACATGCGTTTTGGAAATGGGAAAGTAGTAGAACTTGAAGGCAAAGGCGATGAACGAAAAGCAACAATCGAGTTTGAGCAATATGGCTCGAAAAAGATTATATTGAAATTTGCGAAGTTAAGAATTATATAGTGCTATAATGAGTACGTTTATGGTTGGTGGGGACACCAACCAGATGCAGTAAAAAGTTGTTACAGGTAACCTTATTCAGTCCAATCTTCTATAGTAATTCCTTTTATTCTCTTTAAATGGTTGGTATTTTTAGTAACCATTACCAATTTGTGTTTTATAGAAGTAACACCTATTAATAAATCAAAGTCATCGATAACTATTCCCGCTTTTCTTAGTCTTGCTTTTTCCTTTGCATACAAGTCAAGCGAATGAAAGATAGGAACTATTTTTACACCGGTTAAAAAATTATCAAGAGCTTTTTGATTCTTTTCTTTTTTCTCACTATTCTCAACGCCAAATTTCAATTCCGCTAAAGTTATTTCAGAAATAAAACAGTTATCAGGATTTGCGTTCTCAAATTTTTTCTTGAGTTCGTATTCACCTTTTATATAATAAATACAAATATTGGTATCAATTAGATATTTCTTCAAAACTCTTCTATCTCTCGTTTAAAATTTCTACTACTTTTAATAGCATGAATAATATCATCTGCAGATTGTTTTGAATCCCAAGCTCCAAAAGCTTTAAAAAAGGAGTTTTTCTTGTCTGATATATCTGTTTTTATGGAAAGCGTAAGTTTTGAAATAAGGTCAAGCTTATTATGAGGACTAAGATTATCCAGCAACTGTAAGTAACCTTCTATTAAAGTTGTATTGATATCTGTAGATTTCATTTTATGATTTATTTTCAATGCAAATATAATAAAAAGCAATTGTTTTTCAAATAAAATTAAATATTCCTCAACCACTCCACCAATTTCTCAAAAGAATACTTCTTGTTCTAAATCCACAGCGTCCCTTGTGGTTAGCTTTTTACCGCAAAGCACGCAAAAAACTTTGCGTTTCTTGAGTTTTTATAGTTCGAGTATTTATCTAATATATCTTTTTTGAGATTTTTTAATTTTAGCAAAAATATGACCTCTTATATTTACACAAAAATAGAGATTATGTGCTCTTTGCAAAGCAGCAGGAAAGCATGCCGATATATCGCCATAAACTAAGTGATATCCAATCTCGGAAATAATATATTGCTCATTGGTACCTGAAAAATATCCATTAAGATAACTAAACCTGATTGATAGTGATGGGGGAGGTAAGCACATCAAAAACATATAATCAATTTCAGTATATACCCGTAAATAATGTTGGGCATTATTAAATGTTTGCATATACCCAAAACCAACTTGATTTAAACTGGAATAGCCGCCACCACCAGTTCCCACATCGTGTTTTATACCATAACCCACATCCAAGCCAAAATTGTTCGATTTGCCAAAAGCTACTGCGGGTGATATAATAAATGCTCTACTTTTGATATCACTTTCATTCGCTTTTTGTATATATGGTAATTGGTAATTTTTGGTAAGCAGTGGTTGCGAATTACTATTATAATACATAGTAATACTTAATAGAAGGATGATATATATTCTAATCATTATCATATATTAAAATTACAACAAAAAGTATATAGGTTAATTAATTTCCTTTAAAAATAGCTTTGCGTTTTTCAACAAACGATTGCACGCCTTCTTGGTAATCATTACTGCGGCCAGCTATTTCTTGGCAGTGGGCTTCATAATCCAGCATTTCGTCCAGAGAAGAAGTGCCAGATTTGTTTAGCATTTTTTTCATTAAACCTATAGCTTTTGTGGGTGCCGATTTATAATAGTCAACAAATTTGTTAACTTCCTCATCCAGCATTTCTGTGGGCACTACGCGATTTACTATACCCAACTGCAATGCTTCTGCTGCGGTAATTTTTGTACCCATGGTTGCCATTTCAAATGCTTTGCTGCTGCCTACCGCTCGTGGTAAAAAATAACTGGAGCCTGAGTCGAGCACCAAACCCACATTGATAAAAACTTCTATCATGGTTGCAGCTTCGCTTGCTATTATTATATCACATGCCAGGGCAATAGAACAGCCTGCACCGGCAGCTACACCATTCAGTCGGCAAATAATAGGTATGGGCATATTACGCATAGCCCTAATAATGGGATTATATCTTTTATATAATGATTCGCTTAGCGAGCGTTTTTGTCCCGCAATGGCTTTCAAATCTTGACCCGAGCAAAATGCTTTGCCGGCTCCGGTAAGCACTACTACCCTTATCGATTTATCTTTTTCAATAGCTTTGAGTGCATCCTGCATCTCAAAACTTTGTTGATCGTTGAAGGCATTGAATGAATCAGGTCGGTTGAGGGTGAGGCAACAAACACCATCATTTACCTCAAATATTAAAGTTTCAAATTGCATATATTATATATTGATTTTCTTTGTGCAAAATAACATAAAAAAAGCCCCCGTTAATACGAGAGCTTTCAAATATTTTTTTATTTTTTTAACTATTCAAGAATGTTTGCATTCTGGAATTTAAGTGTTGGGCCAGTTCCGTCTTTGTAATATATTACAGTAGCAATTACAAGATTTGCTGCTTTCCATGTTGCAGGAATTGTTTTTGTATAGGTTTTAGTAACTGTTTTGTTGGCATCAATATTACCACTTGCAATTAACTCACCTTTACAAGATGAAGAAGTAAAGCAATGACGAACCACATGATTATGAGTCATATTGATAGTTCCATGATCTGTAATTTGATCAGCTAGAAGGCCATTCTCTAATATATAGGTAGCTAGGTAATAATCAACTCCACTTTGAGCTGATAAAAATTTAGAGTTAGTTGTTACTGTTAAAGTATTTCCACTAATAGATTTAGCTATTGAAGTACCTACGATACAATCATTGCCGATAATTTGATTTACTTTCTTTTTCACCTCAGTAACACCTGATGATTTTGGAGTATAACATGGAATCAAACCTGTACCAATACCAAAAGAAGGAACATTGGTTGTATTCAAGAAATCGGCAAGTAAAGCATCACCTGCAGCACAAGAAAATAGATCGCCTGAGTGAACACTAAAAGGAACGACAGTGCCTTTCATGTCAGAGTTTACTTGGTCAAAAATTGGAATTCCCAATTCTCCGCACACATGGCACCAAAGGCCAGTTACGTCGTAAATAGGGGCTTTAACATCGCTTTGTGGTAATTGGCATGTGCCATCATCTTTGGTAGCACTGGCATTGTAATTAACGGCTGATTTGTCCATACAACCTGGAGTATCGGTAGTAGTAGCGGCCTTCTTCTTGCAAGAAGTAAGACCCATTGTGCAGACGATAGCTGCAGCAGATAAAATTAGGGTAATTTTTTTCATGATTTATTTTTTATTTGGATTTGAGGTGCAATTTACAACCATTTTTTTAAATTATCAAACATTTAACCAATAAATAAATTTTACTACTAGGGCTCTGTTTTTCATATTCAAGTATTGATCGTAGTTATCGGAGTATACCAGGTAGAAGTCGCTCATGGGGCGGAACCGCCATTGTAGGCGGCAATTGATGTTGGTATTTTTGGTTTGGGCATTATACTGAACAAAAGTAGTGAAGAAAAAATTCTTGGCAAAAGCCATTTCTGCTTTTGGGCTAATGTATATAATATTGGCCGTTACATTGGGATATCTGATCAAATCTTGCGATATATTTAAACTAAAGATTCCGTAAGGTTGTAATCTATAGCTTAGGTCGAGGTATTTTGAGAATCGCTGCCCTGTGTAGAAGCCCCCATACGTAGTGCCAATTCCAAAATTAAATTTTTTACGGGTATTGCTCTGAAAACGGGTATTGATATAACGGTAAAAATAATCGTGAGCGGGCAATTGTATTCCTGTAATGTTTGCAGGATATAACAATTTGGTATACTGATTTACAAACTCAAAAAGAAACCCTCCCGAATTTTGGAATTTTATTTCCAGGTTAGGGTTTATCTGAAAATCGGTAACACGGTGTAAAGTAGAATCGAAATAGGTGTCATTATATAATTCTACTTTATAATAGTTTATGGTTTTTTTTAATTTTCCTTTTGGGTAGAAACGATACCCAATATCTGGTTCCAGCCTACCATAGCTCATTCGGGCAACTTTGTTGTTTGCTGCATTGTATAACTCGGTACGCGGAACAAATCCCACATTGGCCAGATAATATTTACCTACATATTCATGATTCCAAGTAAAATATAATGAATTGGTTTGGTATGCCAAAAAAGAAGCATTTGCCTGTGTTGACATATTGGTTTTATAACCCGGACTAAAACTCTGGTGCACGAAAACTTTACCCACCCATTTATTATCGGGCGATAATATATTAAGGTCCATTCCTACCACCCTATTATATGATGATTCTGCATCGTTCACCTTGCCCGTTTTTTGTCGGTTCACTACTATAAATGCCAAATTATGCGAACGTTTTCTGCCCTTCACAAATGCCAATTGTCTCTGAAAAGCAGCCACAAAATAGTTTTGACCATTAATCTGCAAAGCCTTGTCAGATGCGGTTTGTACATCCATAATTCCAGTTCGCCATTTGTGATTTATTTTTCCGCTAAGCCTTGCACCTGCTATAATAGGTATATTCTTCAATTGCAAATCGACGGGACTTTGGTACAAACCAATTTGTCGCGAAAAGAAAGGGCGTATCTGCCTAAAACCAAACTGACTAAACAGATCGGAATTTTCTAAAAAGAACAAACGTTTTTCGGGATATGCCAAATTAAATCGGGTTAAATTTATTTGCTGCCTGTCCACCTCCACTTGCGAAAAATTGGGATTAACGGTTAAATCTAAATTCAGCGAAGGGGTTATGGCAACTTTGGCATCAAGCCCCGCACTGGCTGTATTGTTTGGGTTTGGCTGAGATGCAGAATCAACACTGCTGCCCGCTATGGCGTAAGGAATTAGCGATATATTCATACCCGGATGTGGTGGCTGCTCATCCCATATTAAGGTGCCCGTAAAAGCCAAACTTGCTATATTAAAAATACGGGGAACACGGGTCCAGGTGCTGCTTTCATTTCGTTTCAAATCATTGCGGCCAAAGTTGAGGCCCCATGTTTTTAAATTGGCCTTATATCGAAGTGTTTTTAAGGGCACGGCCATTTCTACCACCCATCCATAATTATATCTTTTCACACTGCTGTACCATACATTGTCCCAATCTGTGGTAACGCCAAAGTTTCCTCCATTTGATATAAGTCCTTCACGCTGTGCCCCCACGGGGTTTACGCCAAAAGCAAAACCATTTGTTTTATCGCTAAAGGGTTCAAGTATAATAGTAAAAGCATCGCTAATAGGATAACTGAAATCGCGTTTCAAAGATTGTACTATATAGTCGCCGGGCAAACTATCATAACAAATTGCGGCTACATAAAAGAAATTATTATCAAACGAAACCATGGCTTCGGTTTTGGTTTTTGCCTTGCTGCTATCAAAAGGAAATACTTGTTCAAAATCTTTAGCACGCTGGGCTGTTTGCCAACAGTCCTCGTCCAATATGCCATCGATTTTTATGGGCTGATGCGTTTTTTTTATATGTAGTTCTTGGGCATTTGTATGTTGGATACCTATATAAAAACAAAAAGTAAATACAAGAATTTTTTGTAGCATGTGGCGGCAAAGTTATAGTCGCCCCGCCGATTTTTTTTAAACCTTTCTGTTTTAAACAGTTTTGGCTAAACTTTTATTATTATAGGGGCAGGGTTAAAGTAAATTCAGTATATAAACCTTCTTCGCTATCAACATTAATAACACCGTTATGTGCTTTTATTATATCATAACTAAGACTAAGACCCAAGCCTGTGCCGCTTCCCGAAGGTTTGGTGCTAAAAAATGGTTCAAATATTTTCTCCTTTGTTTTTTGCGGTATACCCATACCATTGTCATGAATTTTTAGCACAATATACTTGTTTAATAGTTCAGAACTAACGGATACTTCTGGCATATAAGAACTGTCGTCTTTTTTTTGCTTTTCATTTACTGCATATAATGCATTGTTAAATAAATTAAGCAAAACCCTGCTTATGTCTTGTTGCACTATATTAACTTGGGGAACGGAAGGGTCGAGGTGCTGCGAAATTTTGCAGTGAAACTCGGGCGAATTGGCCTTGGCCGACTGGAATGCTAGTTTTATATATTCGCTGCACAAATCATTAATTGCCACCATTTGTTTTTCGCCCGAATTATTGCGACTATGTTCTAGCATATTTTTTACTATACTGCTGGCCCGGTGTCCGTGCTCATTTATTTTTTGAAGATTTTTGATGAGGTCTTCACCAATTTCTTTGCGTTCAGTTTCGTCCGAACTTTCATTGAAGTCGGTAATTAAATCTTGTGAGAGTTTTGAAAAATTGGTAACAAAATTGAGCGGGTTCTGAATTTCATGGGCAATACCAGCAGTCATTTGTCCTAGAGCAGCAAGCTTTTCGCTTTGTACCAATTGTTCCTGTGTAGTTTTTAACGATTCAATAGTGCGACTAAGTTCAGCGGTGCGTTCTTTCACGGTTAGGTCTAATTTTTCATTGGCTTTTACCAGCGTTCTATTATATAGTTTTATGAGCATATATAGTACGATAAAAAATAAAACAATATATATAATAATGGCCCACCAACTCAAATACCAGGGACTCATAATTCTAAACTTATATATAATTTCATCGGCTACTTTACCTTCGGCGTCGCGTGCTTCCACATGCAAAGTATAACCGCCGCTTGCTAGGCCATTCAGTTCTAGGTAACTTTCTTTTTGCCACTCACTCCAATGGCTATGTAGTTCATCAATTTTATACCGATAAGTATTGCCTTGGGGATTAATAAATGAATTAATGCCAAATTCAATTCGGATATCGTTGTTGTTATAATCAATTTTTGGCGAAGTATTTTGTACCAATACAGGATTGCCTTCTATGTCGAAAAATATACCACTGTGGGCAATGGAAGCATCGCCAAGTTTCACCAAACTGATGGTAGTTTTTGGCTTCATTTCAGTTGTTTGCACCCCAACCATTCTATATACTTTATCTTCGAAAGCCATCCAGAGGTTTTCGCCGTATTCGCACACAGCAGTAGGTATTTCAGTAATACTATAGGCGGGAGAGTGTTCCACCATTTTGCTGTTAACAATATGTTTTAAACGGTTTTTGGTATATAACCACATGCTGTTTGAAAGTATATTGTTTTTATTTTCAATTCCTCCAAATGTTTGTGATAATTGCACCTCCTTTTTAAAATCAGAACCCTCTAATATATAGATATTATTTTTACTTTGGAACAAAGGTTTTCCCTCTTTAATAAGAATATATATTTTTCCTGTTTTAAGTTCTGCATGCTCCACCGATTTCATTTCGGGGTATTTGAGCAAGCCACTTAAGCGGGTTCCTATCCACATACTTTTATCGGGGTTTTCGTATAGGGAAGTGGCTTCTTCACTTAGTTTATCCAATTTGCCAATTTGTTTTACCTCGTTTCCCACTATACTATACTTATAGCAACCTGTAGTAGAAAAAGCATATATTATTCCGCTAATATTCCCTTTTTGTATATGGGTAAATATTTCTTTTTCTCCCAATAACTTTGCCACATTGTCTTTAATTTGAAACAAGCCATTGGAAGTAGCTACCAATAAAATTTCATTTTCAGTATATAAATCCCAGCACTCGGTTTTTGCTCCTGCTACTTGTGTGTGGCTTAGGTTTGCATTGATAACTGATACCCCTCCGCTACTTGCTATATATATATTGCCATTTTGCGAAACAATATCAGTGGCAAATCCTTCTAAATCGATGTTGGGGAAAGATTTGATGCGACTGTTCAATAATATATGGGTAATTCCTTTGGCATGGCCTACCCATAAATTACCGGCATCATCGGGATACATACTATATATTTCATTCGATGGTAATAGTAAAGTATATAGTTCTACGCCTTCTGAATTAAATATTTTAACACCATCGTGAAAAGTACCAACCACATATTGTTGGTTTTTTAAACTGCAGAATGCGGTGACGCCATTTTTTGCAAATGAATTTAATGCTGAATGGCTAGGTGCTGTTAGACCATCTTTAAAATTAAAAACGCCATCGTAATAGGTAAATATTTCCAAGCCCTTGGTATTATATATGCCCCCAACTATATCATAGTTTTTTAATTGAAGAGCAGCTGGGTAAGGAATAAAATTTCCATTTTGAATAATTCCCAATCCTTGATCGATAGTGTTAATATATAAATTTTTACCATCAGTTAGTCCACCAACCAGTTCACCTTTGGTAGGAAGTATCACGGTTTTATACTCCTTAGCCGATTTCTTGATACTCACCAAATGGTTCCGCATATAAAAGTATACATCTTCTCCAGCAACAAATACATTTTCATCGTTACCAGTTTTCTTATCTGCAAAACTATTTTTATTAAGTATACTTATATATTCAGTAGTGCCATCGGGTTTAAATTCTAAGATGCCAAAGTCGCCTAGGCAGGCAATATATAAATCGCCAGTTTTGCTAAAGGCTATGTGTCTGGCGGGATTGGGCGTTTTAAAAGTTGTCCAATTGCTTCCATCAAAGCGAATAATGCCTTCATTGTTGGCAAACCACATACGACCATAACTATCTTGTTTGGCGTCCCAAATTTTCAGTTCGGCATTATAATCTTTATGGTTATAACTATTTGATAGAAATTGCTGGGAAAATAAATTCCCATTTATAAATATATATATTATTAATAGTAGACTTTTACGCATATAGTTATTTTAACAAATCGTCGTATAAAACTGAGAAATAAAAGAGTGCTCCAATAGTAGGCCCACCAATAGATTGCATATAACGAACATTGGTGATATTACTTCCTCCAAATTTGAGCATGGTGTTGTATTTTTTATCTAAATGATAGGTAACTGAAACATCGAGGGTATAATAGGATGGAACTGTTCCTTTTTTGGTATATTCTTCATAGTAATAACTCTGTGCCCATCTGTATATAGCTGATAAACCCACTTTTTTCCAAAGTTTGATGCCATTAAAACCTATATTGAATTTATTTTTCGGGGTATTAAATCGTACCAAATAATCTTGGTCAGTATAGGCTTTGGTTTCTTGCAATATATTATAAGTATAGTTGCCAAAAAGGGTTATTTTCTTTGAGTAATAATAATTCAAACTCACAGTGGAGCCATAAGTATTTACAGGCACTGTAGAATTAATTGATCTACGAAAAATGAAGAGATTATTGGGTTGGCTTAACTGATTGGCGTATATTTTTTTCGGGCTGTTACTTACGGCAACATACTGTTCAGCAGTAATCATATTTTGGTACCTGTTATAGTATAATACCACATCTGTTTCCAGTTTATTAAAAGTAAACCCACGCCAACCTATTTCAAATGCTCTTACTTCTTCGGGTTTTATATTTTTAAGCGTTGGTTTTACCAGTTGATTGGTATCTCCACTAATTAGATAATTGTTATAAGAAGTCTGCGTATACATATTCACAAAGTTATTTCCATTATTATCTATAAGTAGAAGTTTTCTTTCTAATGCACTAGCCTCAAAACCTCCAAAATTTTGTAAATGGGGCGATTTGATATTGTTGAACTGGTCATATAGCGAAGGCATTTTATATCCAATTTGTGCAGACACTCTTATATTATGTTGTTTGCGTTTCCCCATAATGAAAACACTTGATATTCTTGGGCTAAATCGTATATCGAACCTTTGCATTTTGTCAGCTCTCACTGATGCTTGCACTTTAATTCTCTTATTATAAAAATCTTTTCTTGCTTGTACAAAACCACCTACTTCATTACTAAATATTCTGTCTTTGCCATCGGTTAATAAAGTACCCTTTGTTAGTGGGGCATATAAACGATAGTTTGCCCCAGCCAATAGTGAAATTTTTTTAACCAAATCTTTAAAATCATATATATATTCACTGAACCATACTTTAGAACGGCTATAAAACTGACTGCCCGATTGTTGATCATTATGCGTAGTTACATATTTCCAAGTTGAGTCGAATGCGGCGGTGCCCGGTGTTAAACGTGCCCCACCCGACATTGCTTTTAAAAGACCCGAATCCTTAATTCCACTATTATAATATAGGGAGCCCAAATACGTATTATTTCCATCGGCAAATTTGCGAGCTGCCGCATCATCGCCTACAGCTATGGCAGGTAAGCCCAGATTTTTTTGGTTGTTAATATTGTTATATTGACCGGTATATGCAAATAAATATTGGTCATACCAGTTTGGGTCATTTTTAGCCCCTTGATTTATTTTCTCGGCACTCCAGTTAAAATCATAACTGGTTCCAGAATTTTCGGCACTTATATAAGATCTGAAAACATGATTTTTTCTTTTCGCTTCAAACTTGTGCATTTGTATAATAAAGTTCTGCACCTGTGTGCGATTTTCAGTTTGGAAATTGGCATTGCCTGTACCCACCCTCGAGGTCCATGATAGCTCCGTGTTTTTATCAGGTCTATAATATATACCAGCATCCGATTTTAAACTATGTATATTATAGTTAAATACATCTGCTTCTCTATAGCCCGTTCTTGAAACTTTTAAAGGTTGTGCTAAGCTAACTCCGGGGGGGCCTGCTATATGTGTTTTAGAATTCATGAGTTGAAAATTTTCATCGCCACCCACATTTATTCCATCATACCCCGGATTGTTTGTGCCTGGTGAATATCCATAATAGGTATTGTTTTTACTAGTGCGATAATCTGATATATCATTATAATCTTTGGCATGCCAATCGGTCCCATTCATATAATTCATTACTATCTTATATGCTAGTTTTTTGTTAATAGTATTTGCATAGCGTAAACTTAAATCGTAAAATGGACTTACAGGTTCATCCACTGCATCCACATGGTTGGTGCCAGTTTTTACATTTACGCTTAAACCTTTATATTGAAATGGATTTTTGGAACTAGTATTGGTAAGTCCATTCAATGCATTGGGGCCATATAATGCACCCGCAGCACCCGCAACCAATTCTGTTTTTTCTATATCTAAATCAATGGGGCCATTTAATTGTACCAGTGTAGTACTAAAACCCGGCAAGCCCAATTCCATATTATCATACCGTTGTATAAAACGGCGATTGTATGCGGCATTAAATCCACGGGTATTAATTACTTTAAAATTTAAACTGGTGGTAATTACATCTACACCGGCAAGGTTTGAAATTCTATCATTGGCACTAAGTCCAGCATTGTATAATAATTGTTTGGGATCAAGTGTTTCTATACTGGCTGAGCTTTCAAATTTGAGTTCTCTTTTGCGAGATGCTGATATCACTATCTCCCTAATAACTTCATATTTTTGTTTTAGTTTAAAATTTATATAAGTACTGTTTTCATCAACCCATGCAGTATCACTTTCAAAACCATTGTATGAACATAGCAATCCAACTCTTTTATTATTCAAATTTAGCTTGATAAAAAATACGCCTTGGTCATTTGTATATACTATATTCAACGTGCCTATTTCCGTAATTGCAGCGAATGACAAATATTCATTATCATTAATAGACCTTACTGTTCCATATAATGTGCGAGAAAACAATGCCCCTTCTGCAACACCAGTAGTATCGGGTGTTTCAACACGATGCCTCCGTGAGTTAGAACGATAGTCTTGGCTGTATGCCATTTGTATAATACAAACTGTAAAAGCAAATATTGAAAATTTTCTCAAAATATTTAATTTGTGCATTGTATAATATTTATTTCAGTAAATCGTCATATAGAATAGAAAAATAATATAATGCCCCTATGGTAGGCCCACCCACTGCTTGCGAATAACGGTTATTGGTAATATTACTTCCTCCCAATTTTAGCATGGTATTATATTTAGGTAAATGATAGCTTAACATCAGATCCAAGCTGTAATAAGCGGGAACCTTACCAAAGTGGCTAAATTCACGAAAATCATATTGATCTACCCATCGGAAATTGGTACAAAAACCAAACTGCTTCCATACTTTAATTCCCGTAATACCTAAATTTAACTTATTTTTAGGCGTATTAAATCCAGAAATAAAATCTTGTGCCAGAAAAGCAGAAGGATTAATTAAACTATTATAATTATAATTGCCGGTAAATGTATATTTCTTAGATAAAAAATAATTGAAAGCAAAAGTAAATCCGACACAAGAAATAGGAATTTCTGAATTTACTGAGCGACGGTATATCTGTGTGTTTTGCGGATAAAGATTATAGGGAGAAATAGTGTCATCCTTATTGGCTAGGGCGATGAACTGTTGTGCAGAAATTAAATTGGTATACTTGTTAATATATATATTTACATCAGTTTCCAATTTCTTAAATAAAAAACTTCTCCAACCTATTTCTACTGCACGGATTTCTTCAGGCTTGATATCTTTAATTACGGGCTTTCTTAACTGAGAAGGATCGCCTGAATTTTTATATGCCTTCACGGAGTTTTCAATATACATATTTACAAAATCGGTTCCATCAGCATTTTTCCGCACCAGTTTTAAGTCAGCAGAAGTTTGATAAAATCCCCCATAATTAAAAAATGGTGGAATCAAAATACTAACATACTGATCGTATAATGCAGGCATACGATAACCAATTTGTGCAGAAACGCGAATATTTTGATTTCTCTTTTCTCCCAAGCTGTAATTTACGGAAGCACGTGGACTAAACTTGAGGTAAAAACGATCCATTTTGTCAAGCCTGGCAGATGCCTGTAGTTTAAGCCTCCTATTCATTAATTCTTTGCTTACTTGCACAAAACCACCAAATTCATTAATGTATATTCTATGTTCCGCATCCGAAAAAATAGAACCCAAGCTTAATGGAGCATACAGTTTGTAATTTGCACCCGCTAATAGAGAGAACTTTTTTATGATATCTTTAAAATCATATATATATTCAGTGTACCATATTTTCGACAAGGAGTTGAACTGACTCCCACCTTCTGAAATTTTATGTAAAGTAACTTGTTTAAATACAGAATCGTATTCTTTGGATCCCGCAATTAAGCGTGATTGACCTAAAATGAGATTTGCAAGTGTTGAGTCAGCACCCTGCAAAATTTGATTGTAGAGTTTACTATTATCCCCATCAGCAATTTTTCTGGCAGCAGCATCATCGCCTACTTTTATCGAATCGCCAGTGAGCATATTATAATAACCAGAATAAGCAAGTAAGTATTGCACAAACCAATTTGCATCTGGTTTTGCGGCTCTATTTATCAGTACGCCTGTTAAATTTAGATCGAAAGTTACGCCATTGTCTTCCATACTTACATAACTTCTAAAAACATGGTTCCTCACTTTAACTTCTACTTTGTGATTTTGTATAAAGAAATTTTTTATTTGTGTTCTGTTCTCTGTTAGAAAATTGGTATTCCCATTAGCAAATCTTGATGTCCATGATATTTCAGAATATTTATTGGGGCGGTAAAAAAAGGCTATATCACTTTTTAAATTATATGATTTATAATTAAACATCTGGTTTTCGAGATAGCCTGTGCGTGAAATTTTTAAAGGTTTATTAATAAGTGTAATAGGGCCAAACTTGGTGGGGAATGTAGAATTTGCAGAATCAAAAATATTGCTCACCTCATCGCCACCTGTGTTCAATCCGTCGTATCCTGGGTTTTTCAGGCCCGGTTTATATCCATAAGTAGTTAAATTATTGGTATAAGAATAATCGGAAGCATCACGATAGTCAGTGGCTTTCCAATCAGTACCTGCATAATATCCGAGTGTGAATTTATAGGCAAGTTTTTTGTTGATTAAATCGGCATACCGAATATTGATATCATATAATGGGCTGGGAGTTGCATCTATTCCATCAACATGGTTCACACCTAATTTCGAACAGAAACTAAGTCCCCGATATTTGAATGGATTTTTGGAAGTGGTATTCATTAAACCATTCAATGCATTGGGTCCATATAGTGCTGATGAAGAACCTGGAATAAGTTCTACTTTTTCTATGTCCAAATCTATTGGCCCATTAAGCTGCCCCAAAGCAATGTTGAAGCCGGGCATGGCCAAATCTATATTGTCAAACTTTTGTACAAACCTTCTGTTGTATGCCGAATTAAAACCCCTTGTATTTAATACCTTAAAATTGATACTTGTAGCAATTGCATCAACCCCTGCAAGGTTGAGCATTTGGTCGTACATGCTCAAAGAAGTATTATATTGAATTTGTTTGGGGTCAAGGGTTTCAATAGTTACCGGGGATTCAAATTTACGCTCGTTTTTTCGGGAAGCAGAAACCACGACTTCTTTAATAACTTCAAACTTTTGTTTAAGTTTGAAACGTATATAGTTACTATTCTCGTCAACAATTGCCGTATCTGATTCAAAACCAATATAAGAACAAGCGAGTATGTTTTTTTTTGTTAGATTCAGTTTGATAGAAAATACACCTTGTTCATTACTGTATACTATATTTTTGGTACCCACTTCAGTAATTGAAGCCAAGGTTAAATATTCATCATCTGACAGCGACTGCACGGTTCCATAAATCGTACGTGCATTTATTGCTCCTTCTGCAAGGCCAGTAGTATCAGGTGTTTCCACACGATGCCTCCGCGAGTTGGAACGGTAATCTTGGCTATATGCAGTTTGAATGATTAAAACTACATAAGCAAGCAATGATAATTTTCTGCAAATATTTATTGCCTGCATGAATTATATATTATTCAATAATAATTTTTTTAGCCAATACTTTTTCATCACCTATTATATTAATAATATAGACACCGGGAGTATAGGTGCTTGTTTGAATAGTTGAAAGGCTACCACCGATATGCTCTTTGATATATATATTTTTGCCATGCATATCAGTAATGGTAATCATTACATTTTTATCAATATTAGTATTAGTCAAATTCAAATTTATCAAATGTTTGGCGGGATTGGGGTAAATTTCTAATTCAGTAATTTCTTTAACTATAATTCCCGTATTGCCTCCTGTTATATCAACATCATCTATAATAAGTTTACTGCCTGCTTTATTTGCTGTTATGGTACTTGAAACAAATAATACGAGTATAGTATCGGGAACTTTGGAATCAAAATAGTTAACATTTATTTCTGTTTTTTTATATGTGGATGTAGAGTCGGTTATAATAGCTATCCCTAATCCAACAGTATCAGTTTTGTTGGTGGTGGTATTCCAGCGAGTGAGGGTAAATAGAGCAACCGCCGAATCCGTTCCCTTGGGTATATACTTATGCCAAAAAACCAATTTATCGGGGCGGTATTTATTGGAAGCACCCATAATAGGATTAAAGTTAACCAGTTTGCCCAAAAATATAGAACCGGTATAGTCAGGAATACCAGCACCCTGGGGTTTGTTGGTAACATGAATGGTGTTTATTTCGCAAGCAAAGCTACCACTATGTGCATCGGTCGATTTGTAAACTGATTGCGGATTGCCCAAGAAAGTCAACCCATTTGTAGATACCCACGCATTTGCCTCAGTACCACTCCAGTTTTCAAAGCCACCATTAGGTACTTGGGCATTCACTTTATTACCCATCAAAAGGACAATAGCGAAGATTTGTAATGTTTTTCTCATTTTTTTCATTTTGGTTTTAACAGCAAATAAAAACAATTGAGTGCAAACGAACAATTAAATTTAATGATTTAACGAGGTATAATCGAATGAGGTATGATCGAATGATTTTTATTTGGTATAAAAAAGGAGCAGCACAAATATTTTAGCCCATGAAAGCCCCAAATACCAAAACTGCCAAAACCAGAAAAGGTGAGGCCAATTTTCCCAACCATAAATAAGCTACCGTACCTATTATAATAGCCACATTAGCCCAGTCCATTTGTAAAGGACGCATGAGCAATACGGCAGCGGCAACTACCAATCCTGCTGAAGCGGCATTAATTCCCTCGATTGCTTTTTGCACGCGGTTATATGTTTTGAGCCGGTGCCATATTGGATGAAAAAAGAAGATAAGCAACAGCCCAGGCAAAAAAATAGCAATGCTACCAATGGCACACCCCAATATAATACCCCAGCCGCCAAGTCCGCTCAAGGCCATACCGTTCGCATAACTCGATATACTGAAAACAGGTCCTGGCAAAGCTTGGCTCATGCCCACCCCGGTCATAAAAGTTTGGTGGTCCATATAATTTTTGAACAATACATACTGGTCGTACATCATCGGAACCAATACATTACCACCACCAAATACCAAGCTGCCATATCGGTAGGTATTTTCAAATAACAAGGCTGGTCTATTTTGCAACAGGTTGCCCAGCAGTGCCGCTACTATCCATATGGCAAGAAAAACCCAAAGGTTTCCCCATTTGATATTGGCAAATGAGTCTTGTGGTTTCACCAAAGTTTTTCCCGTGGTAAAGTTGGTAATAAATCCTCCCAGCACCAACAAAATAGGAATAAGAACTGGGTGACTATATATAATAAGTGTGGCAGCAGTAAAAATTAAAATGAGTGCATGCACCTGATTTTTTACCATCTGGCCAGTGAAACGCAATGCCGCAAAACACATAAACCCCACAGCCATGGCAGGGATATATTGTAATACCTTAACCACATTTATATTATTGCCAAATACCGATACCATCCATGCCAACATCCCCATTAAAAAACACGAAGGCAAAACCCAAAGTGCAAGTGCAATGGCTGCAAATACAGGTCCGCTGCGGCGATAGGCTATAGTAGTAATAGTTTGTGTGCTGGTGGGGCCGGGCAACATTTGGCAGAAGGAATTTATTTCGAGCAATTCTTCTTGGCTAATAAATCTGCGTTTCTTTACCAATACATCGCTGAACCTAATAAAATGTACTTGCGGACCACCAAAAGCAGTAAGCGATAACCAAAATACTTGCCGTAAGAACGCAAGCTTGCGTAATTCTATTATTTTTGCCCCTGCTTTATCCATCTATTTTTTTATGACCGCAAATGTATCCCATCATTAAATATATCAAACCGATTTTAATTTGTTTTTGTGCAATCGTTTTTTTTGTTTCACAGCCATCATGTAAAAATGGTGGTGGAAACCTTCGCCAAAAAAAGGTGGACAGCCTTGCCTATAGCTTAATGCAGATGGAGGATAAATTGAATGTGGATACCGATGATTTGGGAATTGAAACCCGAAAGATGGAAAAAGTTTACCGCTTGCTTCAAATAAAAGACACTGCAATTACTTTGGAAATGGGAATTCTTTTGGAGCAATATATGAATGAAATTAGAATATTTAAAGAGGTGATAGCTCACAAAGCTGAGTTGCAAAAAGAGCTGGGAGAACTAAAACAACAACTCAAAAATTTGAACCACAGTTTGAAAGAAGAAAAGATGACTGAGGAAGCATTTAAAAAAGCATTTGAAGGAGAGAAGGCAGATATACTGCATTTGGAAGAAATGGTGGAAGAGAAGTTCGAGCCTTATTTGCACATTCAATCAGAACACGCGAGAATTGCTCCCAAAATTGAGGAATATGCAGCTAAATTTGCCGACGAAAAACCATCAAACAAAAACCACTAAATCAATATATACTATATAAAATGGAACCACTAAAATACAAACGTGTACTATTAAAACTAAGCGGCGAAAGTTTGATGGGCGATAAACAATATGGTATTGATGCAGCAGTGCTCGAGCAATATGCCACCGAGGTAAAAGCCGTGGTTGATATGGGAGTGGAGGTAGCAATAGTAATAGGAGGCGGTAATATTTTTAGAGGAGTGCAAGGGGTGGCAGGTGGAGTGGTGGACAGGGCACAGGGCGACTATATGGGTATGCTTGCAACGGTAATTAATTCGATGGCTTTGCAGGGAGCATTAGAAAAATGTGGAATAAAAACACGCTTGCTCAGTGCTATTAAAATGGAACAAATTTGCGAACCTTTTATTCGCCGCCGGGCTATCCGTCATTTAGAAAAAGCAAGGGTGGTGATATTTGGAGCAGGTACCGGAAACCCATATTTTACTACTGACACCGCAGCATCTCTTAGAGCTGTTGAAATTGAAGCTAACCTGGTTTTGAAAGGTACCCGTGTAGATGGAATATATACAGCCGACCCAGAAAAGGATGCTACCGCAACAAAATATGAGGAGCTTACTTTCTCCGAAGTATATAAACAAGGACTCAATGTGATGGACCTAACTGCTATAACACTTTGCCAGGAAAACAAATTGCCCCTTGTAGTTTTTGATATGAATAAACAAGGAAATTTTAAAAAGCTAATGATGGGAGAAAAAATAGGAACACTGGTGAAGTGATAGTAATAAGTCATTAGTCGTTAGTCATTAGTGGCTGACGCCGAATGGCACTAACGACTAACCACTAATTAACTAACCACTAAAAAAATAATTTTGATTATGAATGAATTAATAAAACCTATGATTGACGGCATGGAAAGTGCCATGGAAAAATGTATGAGTCATACCGAGCACGAGTTCTCTAGAATTAGGGCAGGTAAGGCAACACCTAATATGTTGGACAGTGTGCAGGCAGAAGTATATGGTATGAGAATGCCATTGAACCAAACTGCAACAGTAGGCACATCCGATGCTCGCACACTCGTAATTACACCATTCGATAAAACGTCTATCGGACCTATCGAACGTGGTATTACAGAAGCCAATTTGGGTTTTAACCCAACAAACGATGGTAATGTTATTCGCATAACGGTGCCTGCACTAACCGAAGACCGTCGCCGCGATTTGGTGAAGAATGTGAAAGCTGCAGCAGAACATGCCAAGGTTACCATACGCAACGAACGCAAAGATTATAATGAACTTATACGCAAACTAAAAGCTGATGGTATGAGCGAAGATGATATGAAAGCGGGCGAAGATAAAATTCAGCAAATTACCAATGCAAATGTGGCTAAAATTGATAGCTTAATGGCTGCAAAAGAAAAAGAAATAATGACTGTTTAAAATAGTAATAAGGAGTAAGGGATAAGGAGTAAGTGCCATACGGCGTTAGCTCCTCACCCCTTGCTCCTCACTCCTTACCCCTAATTCCTATCCTCTCTTGTTTGGCCGCCGCAAAAATTTATATATAGCCGACACGCCCAAAAAGCGTAGGCGGTTTCGCGGCCTTAAAATTACTTTTATTTTGCTGGGAAGTATCATCATACTTTCAACCATATTTGCCTTTTTTTTCAGGCAAAATTTATTGAACTGGGCCATAGAAAAAGCAAAGAACAAAGCAAAAAATTATCATGCTACCTTGGCGGTGGGCTCAGCTACCATTAGTGGATTAGCCAATGTGGAAATTACGGATGTGTCGCTAGTTCCTGACAATGCCGATACACTTTTATATATAGGAAAAGCTTCAACAGGATTGCGGTTGTGGAAATTAATTACCGGCAATATCATGTTTTCACATTTGCAACTGGACCAAGGGTTTGTTAAACTTGTGCGATACGATTCCACCAGAAGCAATTATAGTAATTTTACCAAACAAAAAGATAGCGATGAGCTTGAAAGTAATTCCAAAATAAGCTTGGCCCAAAAAGGATATAAGATTATTAAAAATGTATTGGGGCAAATTCCGGGAAAAATAGAAGTGGGCGATTTTACTATATCATATACCCGTGGCGAAAATAAGTATTATATAAAAGCTGATGGTTTGAAACTGGACGATGAAATGGTTAAATGCAATATTGATATCTCCACCCCGGTTAGTAATAAAAAGTTGGAAGAAAGCAAAGTGGAAAGCTCCCCAGATATACAGAGATTGAAAGTGGAAGGCTTGTTCGATCCTGATAATATGACTGGCGATGTGAATATAAAAAGCCGCGATTTTAATATGATGTATATTCCCTTGGCTCAAGAAAAGATGGGATTGAAACTGGGGGCTAAAGAACTCAATTTAAAATTAAACGAGGTATCTTACCACAATGGTGAACTGATACTCAAAACATTTGCCGAGATGAAAGATATAGTTATCAATCATTCACGCTTAGCAAATAATGATGTGAAAATAGCAGTAGGCTCAGGCGATTTGCATGTGATGGTGGGTGAAGATTATATTACTTTGGATAGCAGCAGCACTTTCAAATTAAATAAAATAAATGTACATCCTTATTTTCGTTATCAGCGGAGCCCTGTTATCGATTACGACTTAAAACTAACCACTGACCGAATGGCGGCTAACGATTTTTTTAACTCGCTGCCCGATGGTATGTTTGAAAGCTTGTCAGGTATTGATGCCGAAGGTTTCCTCACCTACCGAATGGATTGCCACCTATGTGATACTTCTCCCTGGGATGTGAGTTTTAATTCGGATATGCAAAAAGAAAATTTTAAAATAAGGCGATATGGAAAAGCATATTTACCGATGATAAACGGAGAGTTTGTATATACTACTTATGAGTATGGCAATCCCAAAAAAATATTGGTAGGTCCAGATAATCCTGATTATACAAATTTAGAAAATGTATCAGAGTATTTAAAAAATGCAGTGCTTACTACTGAAGATCCTGCTTTTTTTGGCCACCGTGGTTTTATTGTAGAATCTATTCGGCAGTCCATCGCTCAGAATTATGTATATAAAAGGTTTGTTCGCGGTGGAAGTACCATATCCATGCAACTGGTAAAAAATATATATTTAAGTAGGCAAAAAACATTGTCGCGAAAAATGGAGGAAATGTTATTGGTGTGGATGATAGAAAACCTGGGCATAGTGGGCAAACAAAGAATGTACGAAGTATATATGAATATTATAGAATGGGGGCCAGGTGTATATGGAGTGGGTGAGGCCAGTCGTTTTTATTTTGAAAAATTACCTTCGCAGCTCAATTTGCAGGAAGCGATATTTATGGCATCTATTATACCGCACCCCAAATGGTTTGCAAGTAGTTTTAATGATACCACACAAATGCTCAAAAAACATTATAAAGGTTATTATAGTCAAATTTCGGGGCTTATGGTGGCACGCAAACTTATAAACCCCGAGGATACCACCGGGCTAGAACCCAATGTAGTATTGCGGGGTCCGGCTAAAACTTTATTACGGAAAACCATTCCCATTTCTGATAGCACCGAGTTATATGATAACCCGCCCTTGCTAATGGATGAAATAAAATATAGAGACTACTAATTATATATATTGATGCGAGTAGCTGTAAATGCCAGATTCTTGTTAGCCGGACGATTGGAAGGCATCGGTAGGTTTTCGCATGAAACCTTGAGCAGGTTGGTAAAAGCAAAACCCGATTGGCAATTTATATTTATTTTCGACCGACCTTATGATAAACAATTTATATATGGGCCCAATGTAATACCTGTTGTAGTTGGTCCACAAGCTAGGCATCCGATTTTGTTTTGGTGGTGGTTCGAAATTTCATTGCCACGTGTTTTTAAAAAATATAAAGCAGATATATTTTTTTCGCCCGATGGATATTTGAGTTTAAAAAGTGATATACCCCAGATTCCCGTCTTTCACGATTTGGCTTTTGAGCATTATCCAGAAGGCGTGAGCAAAGTAAATTTGTGGCATTATAAATATTTCTTCCCTCGCTACGCACGCAAGGCTTCCAAGATATTAGCAGTATCGCAAGCCACGGCAGATGATATACAAAAACTATATCATATAAATGAAGACAAAATAAAACTGATTAATAATGCAGCATCCGATATTTTTAAACCATTAAATGATATACAAATTGCTGAAACAAGAAATAAATATACCAATGGCCATCCCTATTTTATATATGTGGGTGCCATTCACCCACGAAAAAATTTGGTAAATTTATTGTTGGCTTTCGATTATTTTCACAAACAAAATCCCAATAGCAATTATAAACTTGTAATAGCTGGCCGCAAAGCTTGGAAGAATAAATTGATTGACGAACTCTATCATACTTTAGATTGCAAAGAGCATATTATATTCACGGGCCGATTGCATGATGAAGAACTTGCAAAAGTAACAGCATCTGCCACTGCTTTATGTTATCTTTCTTTATTTGAAGGATTCGGAATTCCTATTATAGAAGCCATGCAATGTGGTGTTCCTGTTATCACTTCCAATATTTCATCTATGCCCGAGGTAGCGGGCGGGGCAGCACTTCTGGCCAATCCCCTAAGCCCAACAGAAATTTGTAAAGCTATTACCCAAATTTCTACGGATGAAAATTTGAGAAAGGAATTGATACAAAAAGGATTTGAAAATGCAAAAAGATATACTTGGGATGGAGCTGCAAAAACCCTGATTGAAATATTGGAAAAACGATAAAAAAATAGAACAGACTATAGGTAGTATTTACTTTACAATTTTTTTGGTATATATTTTACCCCTCACTTCAATATTCAATATATATATTCCCGATGGTTTGTCGCATAAATTAATTTCTTGCATTTGCGATTTGGTGTTATACGAGCGTATATTTTCTCCCAAAGCATTATATATATCTATTTTAGTAATAATCGATTGGTCGTTCATCTCAATATAATATATTCCATCTGAAGGATTCGGATACACACTCACCTCCATCGACTCACTTTCAATTAATGAAATAGAAGTTGTCTTCCCCGTTTTGGCCACTGTCCTTACAAACCACACATCAAGCGAACCATCACTGGTATTGGCCCATACAGCACTCATAGTATCATTATCCAAAGCGATACCCATAAAGTCATTTCCATTTTGTGCCAATATATTATTATAGGCAACTAGCGAATCGCTTAATTTAATATTTGCTGAAAAGTTTACAGAATCTTTATCACGAAATGCAGCATAAAATTCAGAGGCAGTAGCATACCCAAAACCGTTTGCATTTCTTCGGTCACGCCATGATATAACTAAGTCTCCATCGCTATCAAAATCGGCCCAAATTAAATCTTGCATTTTACCATTCTGTTGGGCATCGTCATTAATGCGAACCGCTGCAGTCCATGTGTTTCCAGCATTGTGGCTCTCGGTCATCATTACATCAATATCGCCAAACGGCGAATAAGGATATATAAAAACCAAATGATTGCTATCGGCGGGATTCACCAAAAGTTTATAGGCAAGCTTTGCTGAGTCATTTATATTTCCTGTGTTGCCACTTAATATTTGCTTATAAGTAAAACTGTTTCCATTATTATTAGATGATGCCAATATATATTGCGGATAAACATTTTGTGCAGTAACATAGCTGGGATAAGCTGCATAAAAATGAGTTCCAATAGCGATAGGTGCGGCCATGGGAGCTTGTATGGCATTACCCACCAAATAGCCTGTTGTATCAATATACCGCCAAGCTTTCCAAGTTTTTCCACTATCAACCGAGCAGGTATAATAAGGCCTGTTGGGTGCGGCAATCCATGGAGCAGGTTTGGTGGTAAGATATAGTTTATCGCCTTGTTTGTTAATGGCAATAAAGGGCCTGTCCAAAGCACTCTTGCCGGGGTCAGCATCCACATCTATCATCTTCACAGGTGTTCCCCAACTCAAGCCACCATTCACCGATTTATATAAATATACACCGCCCGAATCGGGGCTTTCTCTATAATCTATATAACTCAAAAACAGATTCCCATTTTCGTCGAACACCATCGATGGGTCGGCCGATTTGTAGGTGCTTGGCACTATATGTGGCATGGTAATAGTTTTGTTCCAAGTTTTGCCCGCATCAAAACTGCTTCTTATTTTAATACTTAATCTACCGGTATTGCCAATTACAAAACCCATCCAAGCCACTACTATGTTTTGGGTATTTTTTGGATTAACAACTATATAAGGTTCACCTTCAAAAAAAGCACCATTTGAAATGTTTTGGTTTTGGGCATTTGTTTTAAAAATGCTGCCTATAATAATGAAAACCGCAAGTATATATTTTATCATATTGATTCGTTTTTTTGGGTTGTTTGATTGTATTAAATTCAAAAGGTTTAATATAGATATTGCAATCTTAAAAAATCTGTAATGGATAGAATAGCTATCGGGAATAAAATATAATAAGCCGCGGCGGAATAATTTAAAAAATATTTGTTAGTCTTTCCGCTTCATAATAGGCACTGTAGAACATGGTTCTCCATACATAATACTTTTTGCCACGGGTGCAAGTTTGGCAGTTATCTCCACATAGGCAGCAGTAGGTACTGGTAAATCTCCACAGCCTTTTATTACTACTTTTTGTCCTGCAAAATCTTGTATATTTATTTTGCTCAATGCCTCGGTAATTAATATATTTTCGAGCATCTGTAAATCGCCAAATATAATACGCTTGGCATGTGGCTGCAATGCATTGGCAAGTAACATATAAGCCCAAGTGGGTACTATTGCATCGGCAGAACAGGTAATAGCCACATGCTTATTTTTATATTGAGTCCAATCATGCGTTTTTATATATTCTCTGAAATCTTTTTCTTTCAAAATCAAACCCATATATAAACAATCTTTTATATCGAATAAAACTTTCTCACTGCGATCATAATAATCTTCCAGATTAAAAGTAATCAGTCCACTGTTTGCAACTTTGTTTACGAATTCATCCATATTGTATGATAACAATTGAGTGCTTATCTTGTTTTGCCCTGCGTGCCTTTTGTTTTTATACCATCCACGTCGCCAATTTCTTTGTGCTGCCATATTCCTTTTCCCCATTTCAGTCCATCGAACGAGCCATCAGGTATCATATTATTTTTGCCTTTAAGGGGCGTGGGCGAAGGGATTAAATTATCGAACACAATCATCATATCTCCGGGAGCAGCCTCGGTATATCGCAATATAATATTGGCATCATCGGCATAGCTAAGAATAAAACGGCTTTTTACTACATCATCTTTCAGTATTTTAAATATGGGAGCCCCTAAGGTTATTTTTCCTTTTTTATCGAGTGTAAGTACATCGGCTACTTTGCGATTGCAGGTACTGTCTGCTTTATCCAATCCTAAAAGTATATAATAAGTTTGTTTTTTGTATTTCACGGTGGTGATGTTATAATACAATGCTCCAAACCATTGCTGGTGGCCGCCAATAGCCGTTGTTGCATTTTTAGTGAGCAAACTATCGCTGCGGTCTATTAAAGGAATATAGGGGGGGATGGCAGCATCTTTTTTTTTCTTTTTAATGGTTTTTATATATTCAGGATTAAACTGCAATACACCATACTGCCGGTAGCTGCCATTGTTCATGCGGAGATGCCAAGTGAAAATCCGGAACTTATCGTCTTCGGGTTTTTGAATAGAAATGGCTTTGAGCGAATCGAAAGGATAGTAATAAGAATGATCAATTTTGATGGCATGGAGCAAGGTCTTTACAAAAAAGTAGGTAGTAGTAAGCCGTACATTCTCGTTGGTGTCATTCACAAATGTGTTTGACAGGCCTTCCAGTTGTATCTCGGCATCGGCCAACGAGTCGAACTGCACTTGGCTTTTGTCTTGTGCTGTGCAAGTTGCAGCGGCAACAATGAGTATAAATATTAGAAAAGTTTTTTGCATATAAATTACGAACGACAAATTTGCAGGATTATTGTGTGAATTTATCAACCATTTTTGTTTGCTTAATATAGTCCCCTTAATTTTGGCAAATAATCTGCTACATGAAGAAATATCTGCTATTTGCCCTCATCATCTTTTTAAAGGCTTTTTCAGTAAGTGCCCAAACGGGTTCTATATATGGGCATGTGAAAGAAACTGGGACTGCAAAAATACCCATTGCCCAGGTTCAAATAAATGTGAAGGGCACCGCAAAATCTACACGAACAGATAGCTTGGGCACTTACGAAATTACCAACTTGAAACCTGGGGAATATACTTTGGAGTTTGTGCTGAACGGCTATGAAAAAGTAATATATAATGATTTAAAAGTAATTGCAAATGAGCGGTTGACGCAGGATGTGGAGATGGCTGCCATTGTAGTTACGTTCGACCAAGAAGTGAAAGTATATGGCAAACGCAAATTGGTGGATATTGAAAAACCACAATCGGGAGGCTATGTTTCGCAGGACCAATTGGAGTTAAGTCCGGTGAGGAGTGTAGAAAAAATTATCAATACACAAGCTGGGGTAATGAATTCTCCGGCAGGAATTAGTATACGCGGGGGCCGCAGCTCCGAAACTGGATTTTTGGTAGATGGTGTTTCAGCAACCGACCCATTAAGTGGCACCGGTTTCGGACTCGATTTGGGCTCGAACTCCATGCAGGATATTGAAGTAACAACAGGTGGAATTGGGGCCGATGTAGGAGATGCCACCGCAGGTGTGGTGAGCACCAAATTAAAAAGTGGTGGAGATAAAACCGAGATTTTTGCACAATATAAAAGAGATAATTTTGGGAATTATAAAAATTGGAACTCCGTATTCAATTCACAAAGTTTGGAAATGAATTATGGTGGAACCATCAAATGGAAAAAAGGTAGGAAGGACAGCCTCACTTCACGACCCAAGATAAAAAAATTGCGTTTTTATACAGCAGGTAAAGTTTCATTTACTGACGAGTATACACGCAATCCCGCTAATCAGGTAATATCATCATTATATCCCAATAAAACTTGGACGCCTTATCAAGACAATAGATGGAGTGCAATGCTGAAATTGAATTATGATTTTTCTCCAAAAACAAAATTGTCTTTTTCTTATGTACGCTCGCTTACCGTAAACCAAGATTTGAATATGCTTCGCGTTACTGGAAATGATGTGGGTTTTAATCCCGGATATCAATATATATTTAGCAAACAAATGGATCATGCAAATACGTTTACCCATGATAGTTATTTGGCCATTATTACCTTGCAACATACACCCAGCAGAAAGTTCACCCATAAAACTACGTTCTCACGTTTGTTTGTAAAACTTCGTGCCGATGCCAACGGAAATCCATGGCGGCCCGATGTAATTAATACACAGCTCGACCCTGATAATATTGTAACTTTTCCTGTTACTTATTTTAGCAAAAACGATTCGTTGAATTTTGTAAATCCTGTGAGCGGTTTATATAATAACAATGGATTGGCAACTTTGTGGCATAGTCATTATGTGGAAGAATATGTGTTTAGATGGAATGCAACTTATTATAGTAATAAATTTAACCGCATCAATTTTGGAACAGAGATGAAGTTTCAAGAATTGCAATGGATTGATATCAATCGTCCGTGGGTAGGGGCTCCTATACAATTGGCAAACGGACAATATACACAAAGTTTTCGCTTGGGAGATAACAGTGATATATGGAAAGTGAATGTGCAACGCGGTGCCTTTTTTCTCACCGATAAAATAAAATACAAAGGCTTGATTGCCGATCTGGGTTTCCGTTTTGAATATTGGGCACCTGGAAAATTTGTAGATGATGCTGTTAACAATCCCAAATCTCCGATACTTGATCAAGTGCGAGAAGATTATAAGAAGAGCACCGTAAAGTTATTCGATAGAAGATATAAGTTTAGAATGTTGCCCCGCATTGCCGCGTCGTTTCCCATCCGCGATAAGCAAATGTTATATTTCAATTACGGGCACACCACCATATTGCCCCACCCCAGTTATATATATGCCGGACTTAATCCATTATATACCGATCGTTCTACTATTGCACGGGTGGGAAATCCAAATTTAAATCCCGAAGTTGATATAAGTTATGAGATAGGATTGCGGAGCGAAATCACTTCCAATGATGCATTAAATGTATCTGCATATATGAAAGATAAATATGATTTTGTTACTTCTGCCACGGTATTAATTCCCGATGCAACGGGTAGGTTGGTTAGCCGCACACTCCGCATCAATAGCGACTATGCACGTATGCGAGGTGTAGAAGTAACTTATATAAAACGTATCAAAGCCAGATTGGTAGGTCAGGCATCTATCGGGTATATGATAGCTACGGGGCAAAGTTCGTCAGCCAACGAAGCTTTGAAAGAATTATTAGCAACGGGTGCCAGAGAAGATACCAAAGAATTTTATTTGGCATGGGACAGACCCATTGATGCAAAAATGAATTTAACCTATAAAGTGGCAGATAAAAAAGGTATATGGAAAAATAAACTCAACCGCTTTGCATTATATGCCGAAATGAATTACCGCTCGGGCCGCAGGTACACACCCTATATAGCCCAAGGATTTGAACCCAATACACAGCGACCAATATATGTGCAAGACCCAAATCCCGAGGCAAAATTTAGCAAGTTGGGTACCTCATGGTTTTGGATAGATATAAATTTTAGAAAATGGTGGATGATAAAAAAAACACAGATTGCTTTCACTTTTGAAATCACCAATATACTCAATAATAGAAATGCAACTATTATAAATCCAGTAACTGGCACCGCCTACAAACCCGGACAAAATGTGCCCACCGAGTGGCAAGACCCACGCTATATAGATCCGCGTGACCCCCGCAGTAGTAACCTTCCCCCGTTTGACCCATCGAGATATTCGGAGCAAAGGCATTATATGTTGGGGGTGTTGGTGAAATTTTAAAAAGTAGTTAGTAACTAGTAGTTAGTAATCAGTAATCAGTGGTCAGTGGTCAGTGGTTAGTGGGGGAGCAGTATTTAGTAGTTTGGATATAGAGGGCAAACAATAATATTATATACTTTTTCCGAATTGTGTAAGATGCTTTGGAATGAACTTTTTTCATGCATGCTCTCAAGTCCCTTTAGGGACGGAACATTGGTATAGAAAGTACCCAAGCCTCAGACCTTCCCAGTCCCTTTAGGGACGGAACATTGGTTACACCAACTCCTTAAAAATGTATCGCTCATCATACTCAATTTCAAACTCATCCAAAAACTCTATATATTCTTCCCTAAAAGATTTCTTGCGATGATGTTCTTCTTGGTTTTTTATATACTCAATTACATTTTTCAAATCAGATTTACTATATGAAAAAGCACCATATCCAGCTTGCCATTCAAATTTGCCTTTTACTAGTTTGTTGTCATTAATCCATTCAGAAGAACTCCCTTTTATGTCCTGCATCAAATCGGAGATCGATTGGGAAGGTCGCAATCCAATTAGTAGATGCACATGGTCAGGGACTCCATTTATGATAAGCATTTTGTGCTGATTTGCTTGTACAATTCCTGTTATATATCCATATAGTTTGTCCTTCCATGAGGAATGTATTACACCCTCTCTGTATTTAACTACGAATACGATTTGTAGATGTATTTGTGTGTATGTATTTGGCATGTTTACCGATGTTTAGTCCCTATGGGACTTTTGGTTCGAGGGTATTCTTTTTTTGTTACCGATGTTTAGTCCCTATGGGACTTTTGGTTTGTTGAATTATTAATGCAAACTTATATGATGAAAAAATATTGCGAATAATAATTTCTCCACTTAATAATCCACAATTATGTACTTTGAAAAAATATTTGATTGTGTTGCAGTAGGTGGCACATATATTTGTATATTAATTTAGGAGTTTGAACTTGAAAAACAATAAATTAAAATATATATTCTTAATTGCAACAATTGCACTACACTTTCTGTCGGTATTGTCACTTAAATTACTTGATAGTTTTGGGTTGATTATTTTAATATTTATACTTTGTATAGGATGTGGCGTATTTATACAAAATTCGAAAGAAATTATAAATAGTAAAATTAAGGATTTAGGTTGGGGGCTACTTTATGGTTCGTTAACTTCATTTGGCATTGTAATAGTTTTTATGATTTGGCTATCATTTAATTGGCCAAAGTGATAAGATATCCCGCCCCCAGTCCCTTTAGGGACGAGACATTGGTAAAGATGTCACGTAGTCCGTCTTAAGTCCCTTTAGGGACGCAACTCCCACACTTTGTTTTTTGCAATCGCCTTAAGAAAGTATAATATATAATAACCTATCTCGGCCTCCTCGGCTTTCTAATATTCACCTTACTGTTCTTTGCAGATTTTTCATGGAATGCAGGGCCGGGAACATGTTGTGTAGACTTCTTCAATTTAATAGTTTTCATCTTAACAACAGGCTCTTCTTCCTGTATAATTTTATCTGAAATCTCTAAATTTTCTGGAACTTGTATGTTGGGAATATCATAGTTCATCAACAATTGTATTGCTTCCAATTTATCCAGTTCATCCGCTTTCAAAAATGATATAGCAATTCCTTTTTTATCTTTTCTTCCGGTTCTTCCAATTCTATGTATATAGAGTTCGGGGGCATTGGGCAAATCGAAATTAATTACATGGGTAACCTCTGCCACATCAATACCACGGGCTATTACATCGGTTGCGATGAGTACACGGCACGCCCCTTTTTGAAAATCATTCACTACCGCAAACCGGTGATTTTGTGATTTGTTGGAATGTATAACGGCAGTATCACTTATATAGTTTGATAGATGTTCATATACCAAATCGGCTAAGTGTTTTGTGGATACAAATACAAGCACTTTATTCATATCTGTATTTTCATCCAACAATAATTTAAGGAAATTTATTTTGGTATGGAAGTTTGGAACATTATAATAGGTTTGCGATATATTCTGCAAAGGTGTTCCAATAGGTGTGGCTTCTACTTTTTCTAAATGCGGAAAATATATATCCATCAGTGCTTCCACATCTTCATTTAATGTTGCTGAGAACATTAGATTTTGCCTACGTTCGGGTATACTGTCAAATATTATTTTTAGCTGCGTTCTGAAACCCAAATTTAGCATTTCATCAAACTCATCTATTACTAATTTCTTTATATTTTTTGTACGCAAATTTCCTGTGGCAATCAAGTCCACAATTCGTCCTGGGGTGCCCACTAGTATATCTAATCCTTCACTCACTTCTGCTATTTGTGGTTTTAAGTTCACCCCACCAAAAACACCTACTGCGGTTAATGATAAATACTTGGTTAGCTTATTTACTTCTGCCAAAACCTGCACCACCAATTCACGTGTGGGAACTAATATAAGAAGTTTTGGATTTCGGTCTTTTGAATATTCTAACTGACGCAAACAGGGCAGCAAATATGCATAAGTTTTTCCCGTGCCTGTTTGTGCAATTCCGCACACATCTTTGCCCGACATTACCACCGAAAAAACTTTTTCCTGTATAGTAGTAGGTGTGGTCATACCCATGTCAGTAAGGGCATTGAGGAGTTGTTTGTTGAGGTTTAATTCGCTGAAAGTCATAATAGAATGTTGCAAAGATAGGTGATATATAGTATTATAGCATTCCGCCGAATGGCCCTTACTCCTTATCCCTTACTCCTAAGTACTACTAATATTTCTTCTCGCCAATCTAACACTATAATACCTCCGATACATAACAACAAACAAAACCATATAATAGGTTTCGGTTTTTCGTGACCCACCAAGGTGTTGAAAAGCATAACTACCAATGGTAAATTGGCAAAAATAGTCTGAGCTTCTGCCACGGGAAGATAAGCTAAGCAAGCAATACTACAACTCACCCCAATAACAGGACCCGAAATAGTTCCGATAATTATATATATAATACCTTTTGGATTTTGTATAAAAGGTGCCAAAGGAAATATATTAAACTTGCCACGTGATGCATCTGCAACTATGATAATAAGTGTAGCACTTAGCATTCTAATTAATCCAATAGTATAGGGTTCGGGCATATTCACTGAATCCATTTCACGACCCATCTGTGTTATGGCCAATCCCAATCCTTGGCATACTGCAGATATAAAAGCATAGATAAATCCTGCTTTGATAATTTGGGTTTTTATATCACTTGTGTTTTTTGATTTGCTGAGAATAACCAGTATAATACCGCCGATGGTGATAGTCATTCCCAACCAACCTATGATATTAATATTTTGGCCACTAAATATATATGCAGCAATAGCAGCAGCTAGTGGCGATGCACAGCTGATAAGGGTTGTATAAGTGGAACCTATAGTGCGAAATGCTTTAAATACAAAATAATCTCCGATGGCTAAACCCACAATTCCTGACAGTCCGAAATAAAACCATTGTGAGTTTTTGAGTCGTGAAAATTCTGTTCCAATATCAGAACCTTTATATATAAATATGAAAAAAGAAAATATAAATAGTAATACCGTAGCTAATACCAATCTGGATTTATTGACTACTGCAGGTTCATATATAATAGATGCTTTGGTAAACGAAACGGTGGCTGTGGACCAACAAACAACCGTGAGCAACGCAAATATAACACCCATTAGCGAAGGCGGTCGGCTGAGCGGATTAACGCATCATCGCGGTTGATGCCATCTACCGCAATAAAATTGAAAAGCAGCATCAAAATCATCAAAGCCATATTTACCCAACTAAGGGCAGTGATATCAAACACATCAACATCCATAATCCCCATCCACAATCTAATGATAGAAAGAATAAATAGTATAATAAATAAATAATTAACAAAACAGGTGCCTCGCTGCACCTTACGATTGCGAAACTGGAATATGCTAACAAAAGAAAGAAGGCCACTTATACATATCGCAACTAAAGGAAACATATAAGAATCGTTTTCGACAAGTGATCCGCCATCAATTTTCATAGAATTGGTAGTGGCTGAAAGCGATTGCAGATAAGCATGCCCATTAATAGTATAGGGTAGTTCAATAATCGGCATAGAGGCAAAATAGCATGCCAATAAAAAATTGATGAATAAAAATAGGTGTTGAATACGTTGAATCATTTTATGTTTTGTAATTAGTATTTTAAGTTTTTTTTGTCACTCTGAGTTTATCGAAGAGCGACAATAGGACTACTGCTTAGTTTGTCTATGTTTCGATTAACTCAACATGACAAACTTTTTCACACTGCGAAGATGAAGATAGAATTCCAAATTTAATGCAAAACCTGTGAAAAAACTTTCAATTTTGTTAAGAACCTTGGCTAATCAAATGTTTATATTTGCTCCCCTTTTACGCACATGATCAAAGCCTCAACCATAGACCAGATAGTAAACACCGTTAGAATAGATGAGGTGGTGGGAGAGTTTGTAACACTAAAAAAACGGGGCGTGAACTATGTGGCCAATTGCCCTTTTCATAACGAGAAATCTCCTTCGTTTACGGTATCGCCCACCAAAGGTTTATATAAATGTTTTGGTTGTGGAAAAGCAGGCAACTCCGTACATTTTATTATGGAGCACGAGAGCATGAGCTACCCCGAAGCATTGCGTTTTCTTGCCCAAAAGTATAATATTGAAATTGAAGAAGATAAGAATATAGATTTTGATCAGGTAAAGGCTGAGAATAAAGAACGTGAATCGCTACTAGTAGCTCTTGATTGGAGCAGCAAGCATTTTGAGCACACCTTATTTGAAACCGAAGAAGGGCAAAATATAGGTCTCAGTTATTTTGAAGAGCGTGGTTACCGGCACGATACTATGCACAAGTTTGGATTGGGCTATTGCCTAAACCAATGGGATGGTTTTATCAATGCCGCCACAGCTGCCGGCTACAAAACAGAATATTTAGAAAAAGGTGGACTGATTAAGCAACGCGAAGACCAAACGTGGTTCGACTTTTTTAAAGGTAGGGTCATGTTTCCCATTCATAACCTAAGCGGAAAAGTGATAGGTTTTGGTGGAAGGGTTTTAGAAAAGAATGCAAAAATTGCCAAATATTTAAATAGCCCCGAGAGCGAAGTATATCATAAAAGTGATGTATTATATGGAATTTATTTTGCCAAAAAAGCAATTAAAGA
>JANYDJ010000193.1 GCA_025363675.1 Flavobacteriaceae bacterium
TATGACGACAGTACAACTCGACAATAACGAACAGAATTTTAAAAAATGAATCGAATTTTAGTATTACTCATTACAACAATTATAGCAACCAATATTTCCGCACAGACAGCAGACACCATTTCGTTTATAAAATCAAAACGAATGTCGGACGCAGACCTCGCAAAGAAACGTGAAGGAACTTTTATAACAGGTATTCCAGACTTTTCTTCTGACCCTGTAACAGGTTTTGGACTTGGTGTTAGAACAAATATTTATTGGAACGGACAACGTACAAACCCGTTTTTTGCCTACACACCTTACCTTGCTAAGCTTAAAGCAAACGCAGCTTACTATACATCAAACGCAAGAGAAATTATTTTATCGCTTGACGTTCCTTATTACAAAGGCACACGTTGGCGTTTCAAAATTGACTTCAAGGCTCAGCAAAATCCAGCCAACTTATATTTTGGTTCATCAGAATCAACACTTGGAGAATTAAGACTTCCATCAACTCCAAACGGTGGACAAACTTATTCAACTTACTCATCATTTGACAAAGCACGAAAAACATTACGACCAGGTGGAATTGGAGAGGAAAGTTTTGTAACAGATGCTTTATCCAACAGATTTAGAGAAACCGAATATATGTTAAACCTTAAAGTAGACTATGCACTTGGAAAAAAAGGAGTTTGGCGAATTATGGGCGGTTACGAAATTCAACATTTAAGTTACAAAACATTTGAAGGAACAGAGGCAGAAGCTATTGACCCAAACACAGGACAAGAAATTAAAGCACCTAACGGAACTTCATTACTCAGACGTGATTTTCAACAAGGACTAATTTCAGGACTTGACGGAGGTTGGGTTTCACTTTTACAAACAGCATTGATTTTTGACACAAGAGATTTTGAACCCGACCCAACTCGTGGGTATTACGTTGAAATTGCGAATGAATTTTCAAATCCAATCATTGGTTCACAATTCGACTTCAACAAACTATTTATCCAAGGACGAGTTTACAAGAAAATACCAATTGGGCCAAGGACAGTTTTTGGCGGACGATTTGGAGTTGGAAATATTTTTGGTAGCAATGCTCCATTCTTTGAATTTCAAGACCAGTGGAGTCCAGACGGAAGTATAAATTCATTAGGCGGTAAACAATCGCTTCGAGGACACCGAGCAAACAGATTTTTAGCACGTTCATTAGCATTTGCAAACTTTGAATTACGTGTAAGACTTGCGGAAGTGAAAGTGAAAAAACAACGCTTTGCATTTGGCATTGCACCATTCTTTGACGCAGGAACGGTTAGGGACAATTGGCAAGACTTGAATTTTAAAAATATTAAAACCTCATACGGTGGCGGACTGAGAATTGCTTGGAATCAATCTACAATTATCTCATTCGACTATGGCGTTTCTAAAGAAGACAAATTATTTTATTTCGGCATAGGACAAGCATTCTAAAATGACAACAGAATTCACACGACAGAGAAGAAGCACAGGGCATAACAGCACCTACCCAAAAGGCGGGGTTTCGTGTTCCAAAGACAGCTTGGTGGTTAATGAAACATTAGTTTTTCAAATCAAATTTTGTGGTAAAAGTCCCGCCCTTCGGGTAGCTGCAAACCGTTATGCCTCATGCATAGGAAATACCGCTAACTTTAAATTAACTGCAAAAAATTAGCTTTGAAAAGCTAAAACAACAAACAATAAAAATGGTAGATGTAAAAACTGAAATTCAAATTGCATGTCCCCGAAATAAAGTAGCGGACTTTGTATCTAACCCCGACAACGCACCTGTATGGTATATAAATATTAAATCTGCAGAATGGAAAACACCTAAGCCCTTAACTTTGGGTTCACAGGTTGCATTCGTTGCACATTTTCTTGGGAAGAAACTTGCCTATACTTATGAGTTTGTAGAATTAGTGCAAGGTGAAAAATTAGTAATGCGAACCGCTGAAGGACCATTTCCAATGGAGACAACTTACACCTGGGAAAGTATTGACAACAACACAACAAAAATGACTTTAAGAAACAAAGGAAATCCAACAGGTTTTTCAAAACTGTTTGCACCATTTATGAGCATGATGATGAAAAAAGCAAATCAAAAGGATTTGAATAACCTAAAAGAAATTCTTGAAAAATCTAACTAATCAATTATGAATCTAAATTCTTTATCGCTGTTAATCACTTTAAATATTATAATAACACATGTATTTAGCAGTTAGAAAAGTAGAACCACTGAAAACTTCAATCTGCGATTTGGATCCTGAAACTCTCTATATGAATAGTGTTCATATAGAGTGAACTTTATCCGTCATGCTGTCCGCCACCGCGGATATTTTCAGCAAGACGTGATAGAATTATGAAAGGACTCTAACAATATTTTCCATCCTTTCAATTTTCAATTGTTAATATATTTCGCAATTGCAATTTCCAAACCTACCCTTAACTTCGCAGCCTTAAAAGAACATGCAGCCACTAACCAATAGATCCAAAGTAGTTGTCAATAAAAAGATGTCCCTCATGGAGCGTCTTTATTTGCCTGCCATTATTAAAGGCATGTTCATTACCTTTAGTCATTTATTTAAAAAAGCTGCCACGGTTAAATATCCTGAGCAACAACGTCCATTCGCCCCTGTATATAGAGGTATGCATGTGCTTAAACGTGATGAGTTGGGACGCGAAAACTGTACCGCCTGTGGCCTGTGTGCAGTTGCCTGTCCCGCAGAAGCTATTACCATGACGGCGGGCGAAAGAAAGCCGGGCGAGGAAATGAAATACCGCGAAGAGAAATATGCCACCGTATATGAAATAAATATGCTCCGTTGCATTTTTTGCGGCCTGTGCGAAGAGGCCTGCCCCAAAGAAGCTATATTCCTTACCGATAGAATTACCCCCACTGCCTACAACCGCGAAAACTTTATATATGGTAAAGATAAATTGGTAGAACCGATTGCTCTAGAGCAACGCATAGATGTAACCAAAAGACAAGAATATACCCGAGATAAATAAATGAGCCAATACCTGTTTTATTTTCTTGCATTTGTGTCCATCTTTTCGGCACTGTTGGTAGTAACTGCAAAAAATCCAATACACAGCGTACTGTTTCTTATTGTTACTTTTTTTTCGATAGCAGGGCAGTATATTATATTGAACGCACAGTTTTTGGCTATTGTACATATTATAGTATATGCTGGTGCCATTATGGTTTTGTTTCTATTTGTGCTTATGTTGTTAAACCTGAACAAAGAATCGGAACCTGTAAAAAATTATTTGATGAAAGGCATTGGTGTATTGGCAGGCTGTTTACTAGCTTTAGTAATGGTAGCTGCTTTGCACAAATCGACCATGTCGCCCGCTTTGGGAATACCGAATGAAGATATTGGCCTAGTAGCAAACCTAGGCAAAGTACTTTTTAAAGACTATGTGGTTCCCTTTGAAGTATCATCATTATTATTTCTTTCGGCTATGATAGGAGCTGTGATGCTGGGCAAACGTGAGCCTAAAGTTGAACCTGTAAACGAGAACACAAATTGAAAATACCCATAGAACATTATCTGCTACTTAGCACCGTGTTATTCTGCATTGGTGTAATGGGAGTGCTGCTTAGGCGGAATGCTATTATATTATTGATGTGTGTTGAAATTATGCTCAACTCTGTTAACTTGTTGATGGCGGCCTTTAGCACTTACCATGGCGATGCTGCAGGGCAAATATTTGTATTCTTTATTATGGTGGTAGCTGCTGCCGAAGTTGCTGTGGGTTTGGCATTAATTGTTATGATATACCGCAATTTTAAAACCACCGATATTAACCTCTTTAACAAACTTAAATGGTAAATGGCTGATTTAGTTTACCTCATACCACTGCTGCCTTTTCTAGGTTTTGTAATCAATGGATTGGTGGGCAAAAGTTTGCCCAAACCGGTTGTTGCACTTATAGCTTGCGGTAGCGTGTTGGGTTCATTTATATTATCCATACTATGCTTTAAACAAGTAATTGACGAAGGTGCTTTTACCGCAGTATTATATAATTGGATAGCTGTGGGTGATACCCATATACAAATCGCATTTCAGATAGACCAGTTGAGCACGATGATGATGCTCATTATAACAGGAATTGGTTTCCTCATCCACATGTATTCCGATGGATATATGCACCACGATGAAGGTTTCCACCGCTTCTATGCCTACCTTAATTTATTTATCTTCTCTATGCTTTTGCTGGTAATGGGCAGTAACTATATGTTAATGTTTTTTGGTTGGGAAGGTGTGGGCCTCTGTTCTTATTTGCTTATTGGCTTTTGGTACAAGAACAAAGAATTTGGTGTGGCGGCACGCAAAGCATTTATCATGAACCGTATTGGCGATTTGGGATTGCTGCTCGGAATCTTTATTATATTTAATACTTTTGGAAGTATTGAATATGCAGATGTTTTTAAAAATGCTTATGCACATGGCGATTCAACCAATATTATATGTATATTATTATTTGTGGGTGCTATGGGTAAATCGGCCCAGATACCTTTATATACTTGGCTGCCCGATGCCATGGCAGGCCCTACGCCCGTTTCAGCACTTATACATGCGGCTACTATGGTAACCGCGGGTATATATTTGGTGGTGCGTAGCAATATTTTATTTGCTATGTCGCCTTCCGCATCGGAACTGATGATGTATATTGGTTTGGCTACAGCTATGATAGCAGCTACCATTGGTCTAAAACAAAACGATATTAAAAAAGTACTGGCCTATAGCACCGTTAGCCAACTGGGATTTATGTTTGTGGCATTGGGCGTGGGTGCATATACCACAGCCATGTTTCATGTACTAACCCATGCGTTTTTTAAAGCACTATTATTCTTAGGTTCAGGTTCTGTAATACATGGTATGGGTGGCGAACAAGACATCCGTAAAATGGGTGGCCTTAGCAAAGCATTGCCTATTACCCATATTACTTTTTTAATGGGTACTTTAGCCATTGCAGGCGTTCCCTTCTTCTCCGGATTTTTCTCGAAAGATGAAATTTTGGCAATGACACACGGCCATTCCGATGTGGTGTTTGCCCTATTATCTATCACCGCTATTATAACAGCGGTATATATGTTCCGCTTATATTTCTTGGTTTTTCGAGGCAATTTCCGTGGCACACACCATCAAAAAGAACACCTTCACGAAAGCCCCATTAGTATGACTTTGCCACTGATTGTTTTGGCTATACTATCGGTTATTGGTGGCTTTTTGGGTATGCCCGCATGGATGAGCGATAACCATATACTCAATCATTTTTTACATCCTATTGTAACTGGCGAAATTCATTTCCACCCCACAGAATCATTTGAATTTACAGTACTGGGTGTGTCGATAGTACTTTTGGCTATTATCATATTTGCCGTTCGCAACTATTATATAACAAAATCCATTGTACCAGAATCGGATGAGGCTGAAACAGGAATGTCAAAAGTATTGTCGCACAAATATTATATCGACGAATTATATAATACCTTGTTTGTAAAACCTGTTGAAGCACTTTCCATATTCCTGCACAAAGTGGTCGACAACCAAATAATAGATGGTATAGTAAATGGCACCGCATGGGCTGTAAAACAAAAAGCAAACCTACTGAGACGATTACAGGACGGCAAACTTGAATGGTATATGATAGGAATGGTGGCAGGAGTTTTATTAATTTTAGTCTTTAACTTTTTTATGTAGATGGCAGTACTACTTATATTCATACCGCTGTTCGCTTCTATATTGTTTTTGTTTATAAAAGGCAATATGGGGAAAATGATTGCTCTAACATTCTCTGTTATCAATCTTATATTTAGTATATATTTATTAAGCAGTTTTGATACACAAAGCGATGAAGCTTTTCAGTTTGCTTTTAATGAGCCCTGGGTAGAAAGTTTGGGCATTTCGTTTTGTGGCGGATTAGATGGTATATCATTACTGATGGTTTTGCTCACCAATTTCCTTACCCCTATTATCATACTTTCATCGTGGGGCAAAACTCCTGAATATCCTGCAGCTTTTTATGGTTTAATACTACTAATGCAAGCGGGTCTCAATGGCGTGTTTATGGCTACCGATGGATTGTTATTTTATGTGTTCTGGGAAATTACTTTAATACCGATTTGGTTTATATGTGCTTATTGGGGCGGAGAAAATCGAATCCCTGTTACCATCAAATTCTTTATATATACTTTCGCTGGCAGTTTATTTATGTTGGTGGGTTTAATATATTTATATCTAAATACCCCCATTGAAATTACGGGCAATCATAACTTTAGTTGGGAAGCCCTGCAAATGGCAGCCCGCAGTATGGATGCAGCCGGACAGCAAATTGTATTCTGGCTCATTTTTATGGCATTTGCTGTTAAAATTCCTGTGTTTCCATTCCACACTTGGCAGCCAGAAACATATACTGTTTCACCCGCACCGGGCACCATGTTGCTATCGGGTATTATGCTAAAAATGGGCATATATGGTGTTATCCGTTGGCTCCTTCCCTTCTCGCCCGATTTGGTTTCATCAGGATATAATCTTCCTATAGTATTATGTATTATAGGTGTGGTATATGGAGGTTGGATTGCCATTAAACAAACTGATATGAAAAAAATTGCGGCCTATTCTTCCCTATCGCATGTGGGATTAATTGCTGCAGGTATATTTACTTTAACTATCGATGGTTTGCAAGGAGCGGTAATACAAATGGTGAACCATGGTATTAATATAGTAGGATTGTTTTTAGCTATAGAATTGATTGAACGCAGAACCGGAACACGTGACCTTAGCAAGCTAGGTGGTATTGCCAGTAAGGCTCCCAAGCTTTCTGTATTATTTATGATTATAGTATTAGGCTCATTAGCTGTCCCATTAACCAATGGTTTTGTAGGCGAATTTTTATTATTAAAATCTATATATAGTATCAATATATATATGGCAGCCATTGCCGGATTAACGGTTATATTTTGTGCAGTATATATGTTGCGTTTATATAACTTGGCTATCTTTGGCGATGTAACAAGCCATACCGCTGATATGAAAGATTTGAACGCACGCGAAACTATTTTAATGGGTATCATAGCTTTACTTGTTATTATATTAGGTGTGTATCCGCAACCTATTTTCGATATATCAAAACAAGCCATAGAAACCTTTCAAACCACATTAACTCTTAAATAAAACGCATAGAAAAACCCGATGAAACTATTAATAGGACTTTCTGTACTTGCTGTAATCACAATGATGATGGGATTGTTCAAATCTCGCAAATTTGTATTGCCAGTAGTGGTATTAGGCCTATTGGGTTTATTATATATAGCTTCAGGGTATGGATGCTATTGCGAAGACAAAATGTTTGGAATGTATATTAACGAACATCAGTTTTTGAAAATGTTCGATATCAATAAAAACTCCGGACTTGTAGGACTAATTATGATTTCGGGCTTGCTAATTACGATATTGGCCCACAAAGGATTTAACTATACCGAAAACCACCGAGCCGATATGCATGCACTCATGCTGTTTAGCATGTGCGGTGCCATTATAGCAGTGAGTTATACCAATATGCTGATGCTGTTTTTGGGTATCGAAATTATGTCTATTCCTTTATATATAATGGCCGGCAGTAATAAACACGATGCATCAAGTAACGAGAGTGGTCTTAAATACTTTTTACTGGGTGCATTTGCCACAGGCTTTTTGCTATTTGGGCTGGCATTAATATATGGTGCAACTGGAAGTTTTAATATCAACCAAATATATAATTATACCCATAACCAACTGAATGTATCGGAAGGAATTTTTAAAATGGGTGTGGTATTTACCATGGTAGGCCTGCTATTTAAAATAGGTGCCGCACCCTTCCATTTCTGGACACCCGATGTATATACAGGAGCACCAAATATCATCACCTCGTTTATGTCGACCGTGGTAAAAATTGCGGGTTTTGGTGCATTGATATTTTTCTTCAATGGTATGCTGCATCCGTTGGGAGAAGAGTGGGGAAAAACCTTTGCCATTATTTCAGCAGCTACTATGATACTTGGAAATGTGACTGCGGTATATCAAATTTCTTTAAAAAGAATGTTGGCCTGGAGCAGTGTTGCACATGCCGGATATTTATTAATGACCGTTGCTGCAAATGGTAATAATGTGCCCAAAGCAGTGGTATTATATTTGGCTGCCTATTCACTTGGCAGTATAGCCGCCTTTGCAGTATTAATTACCACGGGCAAAGAAAATTTTGAAGACTATAATGGTTTGGGAAAACGCAACAAATGGTTGGCCATTGCACTTACTATATCTTTATTGTCACTAGCTGGCGTACCGCCATTGGCCGGCTTTATGGGCAAGTATTATTTGTTCACTACCGTGTATGAACAATATCCTTGGTTGGTAATTATAGCTATATGCACTTCTGCAATTAGTATATATTATTATTTAAAATGTATTATAGCAGCATGGTTTAAAAAAGGCAGTGAAGATGCTGTTCAAGTTCCACTTACAACAGTATTTGTAATACTTGTTTGTATATTGGGATTAATTGCTTTGGGATTGATGCCCCAACCTGTTTTGGATTTGGCGTAGAGTTAGTTGTTCGTTTTATTATAAAAAGTTAGTTATTCTCTGGCTGAGCGAAGCCGAAGTCAGCGTTTCTAAAATGTGTTTCATTTATACATTCAGCATAAGTTATGCAGAAGCTCGGGCTTCAGTTTTATTAATGTTTCTTCTTTTTCCTGCTCATTATCGGGCGAATATGCAATTCGTTCACCAATCTATTGCGTCTTCCCAACGCCTGTTATGTTTCAATATAAAGTGTGCTGTAACACGCGTTGAAAACGCTGTATGAGTCGGAACGAATCATATCCGCCGTGGCGAACCCTCGATTGTGGATTAATCTTTCACAAATTTATACCTCGCTGTTGTCCCATCATACTTATGCAGTATTTGTATAATATATACTCCCGTTGAAAGATTAGAAGTATTGAACAAATAACAATTATATGATTGTGCTGTAGGGTATGACAATAACCTACCCTCCATGTCATATAAAAACATATTATAATCTTTGGTTTCGCCTGCTATACCCACAAATAATTCATTGTGTGCAGGGTTTGGCCAACACGTAAGTATAACGGGGTCTGGCAGTACACCAATATTTGTATTAGTATTGGCCGGGTCGTAGGAGTCATTATCTATATGTATACTATCAGCAGCAGTAAAGGTTATATCTTCACTTGTGGGTGGTGTTCCACAGGCAAAATCATAATGTGTGGTATCTGTCCTAAAACTGTCCCAGCTTAGGTCAGGTTTGAAACGTAAAAAATATGAATCCGTAAACTGGTTTGCTGAATCCCATACTGCCCCCGTTACCAAAATTCTTTTATCCCTAAGTATGATAGAGGTTGACAAATCCCACTTATAGCCTGATGGTCTTGCATGGTATTGCATATTGTTCAGTGTGTCCCACACCCGTATATCAAGTAATCTTGTTGTTTTGTTGGTTTGCTTGTTAAAGGTATCTGCCCACTCGGTAGTTACCACATAATCTCTACTAGGGCTTACCAATCCATCTCCCCCCTGAATGGTAAGGCCTTTGGGGGTATAATTTTTTAGCAACCCAACTTTTTTGTTTGGCACCTCCACATCAAACAAAGAAAGATAACTACCATCTGTGGCAACACTTCCAATTGCTTTTATATTCATCGGGTCCTTTTCAGAAAGTATTGCATTAGCTAAGCCAACATAACTATCAAAAGCTGAAGGTATCTGCTGTATTATATTTAAGTTATCGCATCTAAATTTACTAATAGCAGGAAACCTATAATAGTAGGAGTCAACGGGCGACATAAACCATGCAGCACCCATGGCATAAAAATAATTACTGTCCTCAGACAGGTCAAGGTATAAATGTTCAAAATTATTGGCTCTGTATGCTTTTAATTTACCCTGCGGGCTAAACAACATAGTAGCGGCATAGTATTTATTATACGCAATCTCGGGATATAAGGTAAGTACCACAATATCACCATTCCCCAGTTCAATGCACTCCGTGGCTAAGTATGCGGTATCGCTCACCAGTATTTTTTTCCAAACCACATTCCCACATTTGTCATACCTCACTATCACAGCATCGCTCTCATCGTCACTGTTTACATAATACTTATAAGTACACCCCACGGCAATAATTCCCGAATCCTTTGTTATTCTTAAATTTCTTGTATAATCACCGTTCTTGCC
>JANYDJ010000199.1 GCA_025363675.1 Flavobacteriaceae bacterium
CGCTGATTATGGCTATGTGGGTAGCGGCCCAGGCAAAATCACTTTATATAAAAGTAAAGACATTGTAAAACGCAATATCAATAGCGAAAATGCGGTGGATGAGTTGATACAATTGATTGCGGATAATGGGGATTGGGTGGAAAGGTAGGCAAAAAGTATAAAGATGAATGACAATAAATTTTTTAAAATATACCTAAAGTTTTGGCAAGAATCAGTATTGCAAGCATCAAATTAAGTATATTTGTAATTAAATTCATAATTCACTATGCCAGAAATAAGCAGATTCTTTGGAATTATTATCAGAATGTATTTTGGGGATCATAGTCCTCCGCACTTTCATGCAATTTATCAAGACGACACTGCAGAATATGATATCAATACACTAGAAGTTATACGAGGCAAACTTCCTAATAGGGCACATTAACTTGTTCTTGAGTGGGCATCAATGCATAGAAATGAATTGCAAGATGATTGGAAATTAGCATCAGAAATGATGGAAATAAAACCCATTGAACCTCTTAAATAATAATTCCAATGAATAAAATAATTGAACTTAAATATATAGATGGATATAAATTATACATTAAGTTTAATGATGGTGAATCCAAAACTATAGATTTTAATAATCTCATTGGGAAAGGCATAAGTTCCCAATTACTCGACATTGAATATTTCAAACTTATGAGCATTGACAACGGAGGTGGAATTGAATGGCCTAATGGATTTGACTTTTGTCCCAATTATTTAAAGGAATTTGTGGAGAGCGTTGAAATAGTAAAATAAGAAACGCAATATCAATAGCGAAAATGCAGTTGATGAGTTGATACAATTGATTGCAGATAATGGGGATTGGGTGGAGGCGTAGACAAACCGCTTCGGTTCATGAATTCCATTGAAAAGAAATTATTAATGAATAATAGTATATAGACGAAAGATAATAGTTATACGACAACTAACTTCTGACAAACTAAGAAAACGTTTTGTTGAATAACAATAATTTTCCTTATCTTTGAACCTATGAAAGTTTACGCGGATACATCAGTAATAGGTGGCTGCTTCGACGAAGAGTTCAAAGAATGGAGTAATGCTCTATTCCAAGAGTTCGTTGTTGGAACAAAGCAAATAATACTTTCAGATTTGACACTTCAGGAACTTGAACTCGCCAGAGAAGAGATTAGAGAAAAGGTGAAAGAAATTCCTGACAAGTATAGATTAGCTATCGGTGTCAATGATGAAGCAATTAGGCTTGCAGAAACTTATATAAACGAAGGTGCCCTGACCAACAAAAGTTATAATGATGCATTACATATTGCATTATCGACTTTGCACAACTCAGATGTTTTGGCTAGTTAGAATTTTAAACATATAGTAAATCTTGACCGCATACGACTATACAACTCAATTAATTTTCGACTTGGTTACAGAATGATTGAAATTAGAACACCAATAGAACTTTTAAATACAACAGAAGATGGAAACTAATAAAGAATTTGACGCAGTAAAAATGATGCGGGAAATACGAGAAAAATTAAGTGAAAAGTATTGGAAACATCCCGACATTTTAAAACAAGAAATGGAGGCTATACGAAAAAAGTATAATCTTAATGTGGCAATTGAAAGCTAATTAACAACTGCAATAAATGAATAGTGTATACTTAGTTTTAGCAGCCCAGCAAAAATTACTTTATATAAAAACAAAGACATTGTAAAACGCAATATCAATAGTGAAAATGCAGTGGATGAATTGATACAACTAATTGCGGATAATGGGGATTGGGTGGAGGAGTAATTTGTTCACTTTAGATTTACCCACTTTGGAAAACAAAAAAGCTGTTTAGTATTAAATGTAGTTAGAGTTTAAAAATATAATAGGAAATTATGTACAACTAAAAATTTTCTATTATATTCGTATAATGACAGATATGGAAGTTTTTGGCAGATTGGTAACTTCTATTTTGTGCAACCCGATCAACAAGGAAAGAGAGCAAATAAACAAGAACTGAAAGAATGAAAATATTACACACTTCTGATTGGCATTTAGGCAGGACACTTTATTCCAAAAAAGAACGACAAGAAGAACACACAGCATTTTTAGAATGGTTGTTAAAGACGATAAGAGAAAATTCTATTGACTTAGTACTCATTGCGGGCGACATTTTTGATACTGCATCACCGAGCAGTACTTCTCAAAAAATGTATTACGACTTTCTTATCAAAGTTAAAACTGCGGGTTGTGAAAATGTAATTGTAGTTGGAGGTAACCACGATTCACCAAGTTTTCTAAATGCCCCTAGGGACATTTTAGCAGCACTAAACGTTTCTGTAATTGGAAACGCAAGTAACATTATTGAAGACGAAATTATTGTTGTTAAAGACCACAAAGAAAATCCACTTGTTATTGTTTGTAGTGTTCCATTTTTACGTGAAAGAGATATAAGTCGTTTTACGGAAGGAGAAAATTATGGAGATCGTTCAAAACGCATAAACGACAATATTAAAAAACACTACGAAGAAATCGCTGAACTTGCAGAAAACAAAAGAAAAGAGTTAGGAATAAACATTCCAATTATTGCAACAGGACATTTATCGGTGGCGGGCGGGCAAAGAAATGAAGATGATGGAGTTCGTGAAACTTATATCGGAAACATTGAAGCAGTTGGTAGCGACATTTTTCCTGACACATTTGATTACGTCGCACTTGGACACTATCATATACCATCTAAAATAAAAGAACACATTCGCTATTGCGGTTCGCCTATTCCAATGGGATTTGGTGAAGTTGGCCAAACAAAATGTATTTATGTAATTGATTATACAAAAGAGAAAAACATTGAAACAATAGAAATTCCTGTTTTTCAAAAATTGGAATCAATTGTTGGAGATAAAAAACATATTGAAAAGCGTTTGACTGAATTGAAAAAATCAGATTCCTCAGTTTGGGTAGAGGTTATTTACAAAGGCGATGAAATTTTTCCAGATTTTTCTGCGTGGACAAATGAGCAAACAGCTAATTCTAAAATTGAAGTATTAAAACTGCAAAACCGACAACATCGAAACGAAGTATTAACAACAAACGACACAACAGATTCACTTGACGAACTCAACGCTTTTGACGTATTTGATAAACTTCTTGATAAAAAGAATATATCTGATGAACAAAAAGAAGAATTGAAAGAATCCTACAAAGAAATTGTTGACGGTTTAAATATAGAAAATAGTGCCTTATGAAGATTTTAAACCTAAAATTCAAAAATATTAATTCGCTATCAGGCGAAAACGAAATTGATTTTACAAACCCTGTTTTTACAAACGATGGGCTTTTTGCCATTACCGGAAAAACGGGTGCAGGAAAAAGTTCTATCCTTGATGCTATTTCATTAGCTTTTTATGGTAAAACGCCAAGAGTAGATATTACAGGAAGCGAAAATGCTGTAATGACAAGAGGCGAAAAAGATTGTTATGCTGAAATTACTTTTGAAGTAGCAGGAAAAAAATGGAAATCATCTTGGAAACAAGAACGTGCTAGAACAGGAACTTTAAAACAAGTTGAACGTGTAATCGCTGATGAGAATAATATAATAGTTGCAGATAAAATATCGATAAAAGGTGAAAGAAAAAATGCTGATGAAAAAACGGTAAATGAAAAAATTGAAAAAATACTTGGGCTCACATTTGAGCAGTTTACAAAAGTAATCATGCTGGCACAAGGCAGTTTTGCCGCATTTTTACAAGCCAAAAATGACGAGAAAGGTCAGCTTTTAGAAAAAATTACAGGCACAGAAATTTATGCTGTAATTTCTAAAATTGTTTTTGAACGAAACAGAACTGAAAAAGAAAAATTAGACAAGATTTTACTTGAACTTGAAGCAATAAAAATTCTTTCAGAAGAAGAAATTGAAAACTTGACTAAAGAAAATGCTATAATTGAAAAAGCAAAAAATCAAGTTGATGAAGAATTGCAAAAAATAGAAACAGCCAAAAAATGGCTTTCTAATTTAACTAGTCTACAAACTCAAATCAATGGAGCAAAAGAAAAGTTACCTCAATTAGAAGAGCAAACAAAAGAAACAAAAGAAACATTTGAAAAATATGAAATTGCTTTAAAAACAGCAAAGGATGAACAAAAAAAGCAAGAGCCCATTTTTAAAAAAGCAAGAGAATTAGACATCAAAATTTCAGAGAAAGAAAAATTATTGAACCCAATTTTAAAAGTCATTTCTGAATTGGAAGAAAATAAAAAAACACTTTCTAATACTTTAGAAAACCAAAGTTTAGAATTAGAAAAATCTAAAAAATTATTAGTTGAAAAACAGAAATGGGCTACAGCCAATAAGAAATACGAAGACCTTGTTTCTAACTATTCTGCTATTGAAAAGGAAAACCAATTACTAGTTGAGACTTCAAACGAAATTAAAAAAGTAAACTTTGAAATTGCTGACTTAAAAAAGAATTTAGAGTTACAAAAAAACGATGTTACAAAAGCTACAGAAGTTTTTAATAAAAAAGACAAAAACCTAATTTCTAAAACAAAAGAACTTGAAACAAAAAAATCAGAATTACTTGAACTTTTAGAAGGAAAGAAACTTTCACAACTTCAGGCAGAGAAAGAAGACATTTTAAATTTTAGCATACAAATTAAAAGCCTAATTGAAGTTGAAAACGCAATTATTACAAGCCAAAAAGAAGTTGAAGACATTGACGAAAAATTAAACCAATTTGAAAAGTCAAAAACTGAAATTTCAAAAAGTATTGAGGCCGATAAAAAGACAAATGAAAACCTTGAAAGTAAAATCATTTTACTTGACGAGAACATTAAACTAACTAAAACCATTCAAAGTTTAGATGAACACCGTAACAATCTCAAAGACAATGAAGAATGTCCGCTTTGTGGGGCTTTAGAACACCTATTTGCAAAAGGGAATGTTCCGAAAATTGGAGAAAAAGAAAAGGAATTAGCTACCCTAAAAAAACAGTTTCAAGACACAACAAAAACAGTTCAACAAAACGAGACAAAACTTGCAACGTTAATTTCAGACAATGGAAATGCTTTAAATAATAAAGAAAAAGAAGAAAAAACTTTGTCGGATAATTCAACAAAGCTAAAAGAAACATTATCTGAAATAAAAAGTATTAATTCTATTTTTTCTCTTCCAAAAGGAGAAAATAAAATTGAAAGACTTGAAGAAATTTTAGCAAAAACAAAAGAAGAATTAAAAGTATTCAATTCGTTAATTACAAAAGCAACAAATAGCGAAACAGAATTTGCAAATCTTCGTGATAATGAAATTCCTACACTGCGAAAAGAAAAGGAAATAGCAACTGAATCTAAAAAAGAAGCGGAAACAACTCAAAGATTAGTTGAGCGAGATTTACAAACTAAACAAGGAGCAGGAACTAAATCACAAGAAAAATACAATATAGAAAATGAAGCGTTTTGGGAAAAGCTAAAAAAATACGCAGTTGAAAATATTGAAACATTAAAAAAATGTCTTGATTCTTGGAACAATAACAAAAAACAAACAGACGAATTAACAAAGCAAATCACAACTATAGAAAGCTACATTGCTTTAAGTAAACAAGAACTTGAAAATCTAACAAAATCGTTTAACGACAAACAGAATGATAGACAAAGCATAGCTACTGACAAAAAAAAACTATCAAATGATCGTAAGGTGATTTTTGAAGAAAAATCTGTTGAAGAAGAAGAAAATCGTTTTAAGAAATTGATTGAAACCAGCGAATCTGAAAAAGCGAAAACAGAAAAAATAAAAAATGAAATCAATACGGAACTTGAGAATAACAAAGCGATTGTTTCCGAAAAAGAAAAGGAATTATTAAAAATGCAAGAGCAAAATATAACTAAAAGAACTAACGAAGAACTTCAAACTGAATTTGAAGAAAAGAAAATTAAAGCTGACGAGTTTTCTCAAAAAATTGGTGCTAATAAACAAACATTTAAATCAAATGCTGATAATTTAAAAACAAGCGGAAGTAAATTAAAAGAGAAAGAAAAGCAGCAAGCTATTTACAGCAAATGGAGTATATTAAACGACCTAATTGGTTCGGGAGACGGAAAGAAATACCGCAATTTTGCCCAAGCATTAACTTTTGAACATTTAATAGGCATGTCAAACACACAATTACAAAAAATGTCTGACCGCTATATTCTCAAACGAACAGGTAGTGATAGCTCAAATCCCTTTGAGTTATCTGTGATTGACAATTTTCAAAACAGCGATGAACGAACGGCACAAAACCTTTCAGGTGGCGAAAAATTTATCGTGTCGCTTTCTCTTGCACTTGGTTTAGCAAATATGGCAAGTAAAAATATGCGTATTGACACTATGTTCATTGACGAAGGTTTCGGAACACTTGACTCTGACTATCTTGATGTAGCTTTAAATGCTTTGTCCAACTTACAAAGTGAGGGTAAAGTAATTGGTGTAATATCTCACTTGGCAGAACTTAAAGAAAGAATTGCGACACACGTTGAAGTTATTCCAAGTGGCAATGGACACTCAAAAATTCAAATAACCAATTCATAAAATGAACCTCAAAAGTTTAAACTTAATTTTATTTATATTACTTTCATTTTATATGAAGGCTCAGAATGGTGTGAGCATTACCAATGCTTGTGGTTTTAATATTCAAACATCGAGCTACGCTTTTGATATATCAGTGGGCGAGCCGTTTATATATACTTTGGAGGATTCATTTAGTATGTTTAATTGTGGCTATATTCAACCTAATTTTGATGCGATAAATGCCATAACATTTGTGCAAAACATAGACCAACCTAAAATTTTTCCCAATCCATTTTCAAATGTTTTAAATGTGCAAACAAAACTGAATAATTTAAACTGTTGTATATATGATATTCTTGGCAGGCAAGTTTTTGAAGGAAAATGTACGCAGGTTTTAGATCTAGGTTTTTTAAATGATGGCGTTTATTTCCTGTCAATTTCTGATAAGTATCATCAAGTGTTCACCAATATAAAAATTTGTAAATCGAATTAAGCAAATGTATAAATATATATCAATAGTTTTTATTATGCTTTTAGGAACTCATTTTTCAATGGGACAAGTGCCTAAAGGTATTAATTTTCAAGGTGTAGCACGAAATAATTTAGGGGCTCCTTTAGCAAACAAGTTAATAGGTATTGAAGTTACTTTATTTGACAGCAGTACTGCAAGATTAAATGAATATATCGAAACACATTCTATAACAACTACCTCTTTAGGATTATATACTTTAGTGATAGGAAAAGGAAAAAGTATATTGGGAAATTTTGATAGTATACAATGGCAAAACTCAAGCAAATGGATAGAGGTTAAAATTGACCCTAATGGATCCACCAATTATACAACCAATGCCACTCAGCAATTGATGAGTGTTCCTTATGCTTTATATGCTGGCAATTATAAATCGGTATCTGATATACAAACAATAACCTTGCAAGCAGATTCACTGTTACTAAACAAGAATGGCGGCGGCGTAAATCTGCTAAAATATTTAGACAATACAGATTCACAAACATTGGTTAAAAATTCTCGTACCATTGGTATTTCTAACGGTAACAGTATTAACCTAAATGATGATGATAGTACGAATGAAATTCAGTCGCTTTCTATTTCAAATGATACTATAATGATTTCAAAGTCTAATAGTATTATAAAACTTCCCAATCCTTTTGATGCAATGGAAGATGCACTGGGCTGTGTTTTTGTTCATAGATTTTGCACTGGCGATGGCACAATTACCAACCCTTGGAAATCGAAAGATAGTTCAGCAGGGCTTTTTGAAGCAATTAAAAATTTAACGCCCACTAAAAGAATTGTATATTTAAAACCTGGATATTATTTCACACAAGGAGCTATAGTAATAGATTTTGCAAAGCTGTTGCCCAATTTAAATAATGTGTATTGGCGAAATGCATTTGCAGGTAGTGGCATCGAGTTTCAAGGGCACAATGCCAGTATATATGTTAATGGAGGAAATGCATTGAAGAAAGGGAAACCGGGAATACTTTTTAATTGGAAAGGTGGGAATGTATTTTACTGGAAGTTTAATGGTTTGCAATTTTATGGAAATGTGGATACAGCTTTAGTTCAATTTGGTAATGCTTATGATTTTCCATTGAATGGTTGTGAATTTGATATTGTTGCAAATAATGGTTATGTGCCTAGTAATTATAAAACTTCTGCTTCGGGTTCTTCTGCAATAAAAATATGCTTTGCTCTTGAAAGTAAATTACACTTAGTAGGAGCTAGTGCTACCGGTTGTGGAGTAGTATTAGAAACCGTTACATTTTGTACTATTAACGGGGCGTTTAGTAATACTATAATACCCAGTACCAATTCTATATATGATTATTCGTATGGTTTGAGTTTAAAAGATTGCCAAAGTAATAATTTTACGCATATCGATTTGGAGGTGGCCCATAATGGAGTGAGGTTAGATTCATGGAGTATTCAAAATACATTCTCGGCAATTTTTGTAGCCAATTGCGATACTGCTGGTGCTACATTTGACAATAGCACACAAGTTACCAATGGAAAAAATGTGGTTGTTTCAATTCGCAGTGGCTCTACGCTGCAGAATCCTAGTAATGCTGTTGCTCAAAAACTGTTCACCAGTGGAAGCGATAAAAACAAGTTCGACATTATTAATTATTTTGATTTTTAACCGTACATGATTCGAGGACTCAGCGAACGCCATAGCTTGGCAGAGTCGTCGAATCTACATACACACCCTCCCCTACTCCTCCCCTTTATTCTTCAATCCCATCAACAAAGTATAGGCACCTTTAGTTACTAATTTTTTACTGATTAAACTATCGACATTCATAATTTCGGTATAGCCATTTTCTATAATACCCGTTTTTACTTGTAGCATTTCGTATTGGTCTTTCTCTTTCTGCACAAATATATATTGTTGGTTTTCAAATTGCACCACGGCATCATCGGGTAATACATAAGCATTGCCATGTTTTACTTCAATCTCGGCATTCATATACATACCTGGCAATAGGGTTTTATCATAATCTTCGAAATGGCAATGTACTTCTGCACTGCGTTCGGCAGATAAATCTTGGCTAATTAATATAATTTCTGCAACGTGCTTTTTCTCGTGGTTATTTGTATACGTTATTAGTTTTTGCCCTACATATAATTTGTCTAAATCTTTTTCAAATACTTTTAAATTCAAATGTATATCATCGGGGTTTACCAGTTCAAACAGCACTTCGGCGGGTGTTGCATACTTGCCAATATTCAGATTTACTTTTGATACAAAACCATTAATAGGTGAATATATATTTACACTTCGCGACAAAGTATTTTCATTTAAATTATCTGGACTCACCCCTATCAATTTTAGTTTTTCTGATAGTGATTTGAATTGCACTTTCAAGCCAATATAATCTGCTTCACTTTGCTGAAAAATCTTGTCGCTATTGGCTTTTATCTGGTTAAGTTCTTTTTGTCTATTATAATCTTTTTCTGCAAAATCGAGTTTTGCTTTGGCGGTCAAATACTCTTCTTGCAATTGTATATACTGTTGATCTTCCATTATAGCCAATAAGTCTCCTTTCTTTATTCGCATACCGGGCAACAGGTTTGTCCACTTTAAATACCCGCCCAACGCCACACTTACTGATATCATATTCTGTGGAGGTACATCTATTTTTCCATTTACTTTTAATAGGGCAGTTATATTTTTCTGCTCCAAATTCCCCATACTCAAATTTGCATTTTTAGCTTGTGCATCGGTGAGCGTGATAATACTACCAGAGCTTGCGGCAGCAGTATTCTCTTCCGTTTTATTACTACTACAGGATATTAAAATCTGCATAGTAATTATTATATATATTGTCGATTTCATATTTGTTTATTTGTTTTTATAATAATTTAATTGGATAATATTATCGTTTAGAGTTTTCAGTGCATCTACATATTCATTCTGAATGCTAATTGCTTGATTGGTGAGCAGCACCCATTCCAGATAATTAATATCTCCATTCGCAAATTGTATATTGGCTGTTTTTGATATCATATTAGAATTATTAAGTGCAGTAGTTTCATAATAAGATATCGTTTGCCGATATTTATCATATTGTCGAACTATAGAATTGTAGGCCGTTTGCATCGTTTTTAAACCAATGAGATAATTATTTTCCGAAATAGTTAAACCCAACCTTGCTGCTGCAATCTTCGATTTTTGTGCCCCATAAAATACCGGTATTCCCAACCCAAATTGCACCGATTGAAAACGAGTTGCATAAGTATAATAATTATTATCAGACCCCACCCCTTTCATGCTCATATTATTATAATAAAATGATATATCAGGCAATAGTCGTTTTTCTTCCAATTTGATATTTGCAAGTGCTATATTATTTTGATATTGCAAATATCTGATACTGGGATGCTGGGATAAAATGGATGTATCTAAATTGAGTTCTAATTTTATTTTCAATTCTGCTTCATCGGGTATATAACTATTTTCTGTGGCAATAAGTGCATGAAATTCTAATTGTGCTATATCGATGTCGTACTTAAGCTGATCAAGCTGCATAGCGATTTGTCCACGCTGGGTTTCGGCTGTTATTTTTTCTAATACATTACTTTCTCCTTTGCTTAAACGCATGGCAGACTTAGCTAAAAATTCAGCATATATAGAATCAATATGCAACAATATTTTTCGTTTTTGGAACAGATAAACCATATCGTAATATGCTTGAGAAACATCTCTCTTTATTTCAGATTCTAAAACGGCAACACTTAGCAAACTACTTTTCCAATATTCAGTATACAATTTCTTTTGCGACTTATATACTGTAGGGAAATTAATAGTTTGTCCCAAGCCAAACTGTGTATCTTTATATATACTGTTAATCATCCCATACCCCACAGCCAAGCCCGCTTGCGGAATATCATAAGCACTATTAATCAGTTTTTTTTCTAAATCAGCTTTTAGTTTTTCATTTTTAACGGACAGTTTATTATGTATGGCACTATCAATAGCAGCCTGCATACTAATGGGTGACTGTGCCGATGAATGATTGTTATATCCAAACACAAAAAGCAAGAGTATAATAGTAGGTGCAGCTAATTTATTTTTATTGCTTAATCTTTTTTCGATATATATATATAATATGGGCAATACAAATAAAGTGAGAAATGTAGCAGTGATTAATCCGCCAATTACCACAGTAGCCAGTGGACGCTGCACTTCAGCTCCTGCACCATTGCTTAATGCCATAGGCAAAAACCCGAGCGATGCCACAGCGGCAGTCATTAGCACGGGTCGTAATCGTACTTGCGTTCCCATAAATACTATTTGTTTTAAATCGTCCATACCTTTATTTTTTAATCGGGTAAATTCAGCAATTAATACAATTCCGTTTAATACAGAAACGCCAAACAATGCTATAAATCCAACTCCCGCACTAATGCTAAAAGGCATGCCACGCATAGCCAAAAACACAATTCCACCAATTGCCGACAAAGGAATTGCAGTAAATATTAACAACCCATGTTTGAAAGATTTGAATGCGAAAAACAACAAAATAAATATGAGTAATAATGATATAGGTACTGCTATCATCAAACGCTTTTTAGCTGCGTTCAAATTTTCAAAAGAACCACCATAGGTAGTATAATAACCGGGAGCATATTTAATATGTTTATCTACTTTCTTTTGCAGTTCTTCTACTATACTTTGCACATCTCTGCCCCGCACATTAAAACCCACAACCACCCTGCGTTTAGCATCTTCTCTTTGTATTTGATTAGGTCCATCTTTTATATCAACTTTAGCTAGTTGATATAAGGGAACTTGGGTTCCTTGCGGTGTGGGAATTAATAAATTTTGTACATCTTTTAAATCATTTCTTTGTTCATTTTGCAACCGCACTACCAAATCAAATCGTCGTTCGCCTTCAAATACTAAACCGCTGCTCTGCCCCGCAAATGCGGTGTTTACCACTTTATTAATATCAGCTATATTCATATTATATTGTGCAATGGCAGCTCTATTATATTCTATTATAACTTGTGGCAATCCTGTAACAGTTTCTATATATAAGTCTTTGGCACCATCTATTCCTTTTATAATAGTGCCAAGTTTGTTTGCATACAATGCCAAAGTATCTAAATTTTCGCCAAATATTTTACATACCACATCCTGTCTTGCCCCCGTCATTAGCTCGTTGAAACGCATTTGTACGGGGTATTGAAACCCAACTGTAAGACCCGGCACATCGGCTATTGCCGCACTCATTTTTTCAGCCAATTCATCAAAAGTTTTTGCCGATTTCCATGCTGATTTATCTTTTAAAATCACCATCATATCACTGGCATCCATAGGCATTGGGTCGGTGGGTATCTCACCACACCCTATTTTGGTAACTACTTTTTCCACCTCCGGAAATTGTGTTTTTAATATATGAGCTGCTTTTTGTGTATACTCAATACTGGTGTTTAAATTACTTCCAGTTAGTACTCTTGTCTCCACTGCAAAGTCGCCTTCTTCTAGTGTGGGGATAAATTCACCACCCAAATTGGTGAGTATAATAACTGATATAATAAATAAGGAAATAGTAGTTAGTATAATTGCTTTGGGATATAATAAAGCTTTTGTTAAAAACGATTTATATATAGTTTCCATTTTATGTATTAACCTATCCGAAAAATTGGTTTTTTGTTTTATTTTTTTGCTCAAAAACAAGGCACTCATCATGGGTATATAAGTGAGTGATAATATAAATGCACCAAGCAAGGCAAAAGCAACAGTCTCTGCCATGGGTTTAAACATTTTGCCTTCTATTCCCTGCAAAGTAAAAATAGGCAGGTACACTACCAATATAATAATCTGCCCAAACACCGCACTGTTCATCATTCTTCCCGCAGACTTCTTTACCTCTGTATCCATCTGCTCCTGATCGAATTTTACGATACTATTATAGTTATTGTTTTTTGATAATCGATGCATTACTGCTTCTACTATTATAACTGCACCATCTACAATAAGTCCGAAATCGAGAGCACCAAGGCTCATCAAATTTCCACTTACACCAAATATATTCATCATCATCACGGCAAACAACATCGCAAGCGGAATAACCGATGCCACCAATAATCCTGCACGGAAATTTCCTAAAAACAACACCAATATAAACACAACAATTAAAGCACCTTCCAACAAATTTTTAGAAACAGTTCCTATAGCATTGTCTACCATTTTTGTGCGGTCCAGAAATGGTTCTATAACCACACCTTCGGGCAAAGTTTTTTGAATTTGTGTAATACGTTCCTTTACATTTTTAATTACTTCTTTACTATTGGCACCTTTCAACATCATTACAATAGCACCTGATACTTCTCCTTCATCATTATAACACATAGCTCCATAACGGGTAGCATGACCCAACTTTACTTCAGCTACATCTCTTATAAATAAAGGCGTTCCACCAGTTGTACTTTTAATAGCTATATTATTTATATCATCTAAACTGCCAACCAAACCTTCGCTTCTTATATATAATACCGTAGGCCCTTTTTCTATATAAGCACCGCCTGTATTTTGGTTGTTATTTTCTAATGCTTTAAAAACATCGTTGATTGTTATATTATATGATTGCAATTTGTTTGGCTCCACAGCAATCTCGTATTGCTTAAGCTTTCCGCCAAAACTACTTACTTCTGCAACCCCCTTCACCCCTATCAACTGCCTTCGGATTACCCAATCTTGCAGCGTACGCAAAGTAGTTAGATTATATTTTTTTTCGTAACCGGGTTTAGCCCTAAGTACATATTGATATATTTCTCCCAAACCTGTGGTAATAGGTCCAAGCTCAGGCCTACCAATATCTTTGGGGATTAGTCCCTGCACTTTTTGTAAACGTTCTGATACTTGCTGCCGGGCCCAATATATATCCGTATTATCATTGAAAACCATAGTAACCAATGACAAACCAAATCGGGAAAAACTACGAATTTCTTTCAGGCCTTCTATATTGGTATTGGCTTGTTCTATATTATAAGTAACAAGCCGTTCTATATCAGTAGCACCATACGATGGAGCAATAGTGATAACCTGTACCTGATTGTCTGTAATATCAGGCACGGCATCAATGGGCAGTTGGGTAAACTGGTAACTGCCATAACCTATAAGAGCTAAGGTGAAAAGCCCTATGATGAGTTTCTGCTTTACAGAAAACCCAATTATTTGTTGAAGCATAATTTGATTAAGTTAAAAAAATAATTTGAAAGCGAAAAATGATTGCTTAAAAACCTATAAATATATATAATACTGCGAGCATATACCCCAAATATTATATAGAATTATTTATAATAGAATTAACTAAGTTGAGGCGGCTGCCAAATATTGGAAAGAAAAGAAGAAGCAATAAAAGCTTCGGAATGTATAGGAATATTTTTTTGAAAAACTGATAAAGGATCGAATGAAAAATTCTCAATCGATGGCGGGTTTCCTATACTGATATTATTTGATATACAATTGTCGTGCGATTTAAAAGGCAATTCCTCATCTGTGCTGTTGCTGTCCCCATCATGATCCTCGGTAGCTGCATAATGCATGCTCAAGAAATCAAAAAAGGAAATATTGGGATTTAATTCTTTATGCTCACTAAAGTGCTCTATCAATACAGGCAACTTAAGCAGCTGGTGCAGCTCTGTAGTGCAGAACAGGTAAGCAGTGATTAATGATATGGCAATGTATTTTTTCAGTAGTGCAAATATAGGGGAAGAAGTATAAAGTATAAAGTAGTAAGTATAAAGTACTAATCCAATTCGCGAGCGAATTGTGGCCATTAGTTTAACTCGGCTCAGCTAGAATTAGTGTATAGTAACGGACGCGGCGACAAAGTCTTTATACCTTATACTTGCTACTTTATACTCTTAATCAAATAATACAACGCTGCAAACACTGAAAAAAGTGCGAGGATAACTGTAAACAATGGAAAATTTGTGTTCTCTAGTTTTTGATCGATGAAACGGCCTAAGAAAGTTAAACCAACTATTACTGCAACTAATTGAATAGCCAAAGTAGAATACTTCATATATCCACTTTGCTTATTTTTATTGGGCAAGTCACCCATGTTATAGCTAATTAAGCTTTTTGTTGTGGTGTAGATGCGGGGGCGGCATTTTTAATTCCTCCGCTTTGCATTTGGCATTTGCCATTGAACTCACCACCTGTTTCAACAATAATTTTCTTGGTAGTAATATCGCCCGTTATTTTGCCATTGCTTTTTAGTACCAATAAATCATCAACCACAATATTACCCTTTACCTGCCCTGAGATATCAGAGTTTTGGGCTTTCACATCGCCTTCTATAATACCTGTTTGGCCAATAACGAGCTTTGCTTTGGTATTCACTGTTCCACGAAGAATGCCGTCAATCCTTACATCGCCATTGGATATAATATCACCAATAACTTCGGTGCCGCTATTTATAAGGTTCAACAAATTGGGGTTGAACTCGGGAGATTTTGTATTTTTGTTACCTAGGAGTGCCATAATCTTATTTATTTTGATATTGCAATATTTGCTTAAAAAGTTGAAAAAACCAAATTATTTTTTTTCCATAAAATATTGCATATCAACGACTAATTGCTTGGCGGGGGCATTCATTAGGATAGTAAGAGCCTTGGGCATGGCAGATTTTTTTAGAATCAGATGCATTTGACATACCTTACCGGCAACTCTTTTCTTATCTTTATCCACGATATCATAGTGCATATTAATTTGTCTTTTGCCCCTGTTAAAAAATGCTTTGCCTTTATTGTTCGAAAAATTAACGCGGTTCAATGATATAATATAATCATACTTGGTTAACTGTGCAGCCAGATACGTTTGCAGTTCGGGGGTATTGATGTTTAAACTTGTATACTCCGGGGCTATAGAAGTAAGTTTATCTCGCCAGTTTTTATAGTGCGGTAAAGGAGAAAATTTTGACCGCATTATGATACTTTCACCGGTAGTTTGCTTTTGCAGTTCGGCAAGCGAAATAATGGTTACTGTATTGCCCTTAGCTATTAATTCTGCTTGCAGCGAAGTATAAAATACCAGTTTCATTTGGGCTTTTATTGCGGCCTCGCTCGTATCTTTTTTCGCTACATAATTTACGCGGTGTATCCATTCCCATTCACTATTTATTACCAATAATATATTGGCGGCAAACGATTGTGAAGTATATAATAATACACCCCAAACAAACATATATTTTCTCCATTTCATGGGCACAAAAATAAATGTTTTCTTGATACGGTTAACAGTTTATTAAAGTTTAAATTTGCGGCACTTATATGCAATTATTTTACAACCACAATGATACTATTTGTGCAGTGGCTACCCCGCCAGGAATGGGGGCCATAGCAGTATTACGCCTTTCGGGAAAAGATTCGATTGAGACCATTCAGAAATTTATCAAAAAGAAAAACATCACCGACAAGACAGGTTACTCAGCCCTGTTTGCTAGCCTTACCAATCCAGAAAACGACGAGATATTGGACGAAGTGGTGATTACCTTGTTCCGAGCACCTGCGAGTTATACGGGCGAAGATGTGGTGGAAATCTCCTGCCATGGTTCTATATATATTCAACAATTATTATTGCAACAGTTTGTAAAACATGGCTGCCGACTGGCCCAGCCGGGCGAGTTCACCATGCGGGCTTTTATTAATGGTAAGCTAGATTTAAGCAGAGCTGAAGCGGTGGCTGATTTGATAAGTGGCGAAAATGAAAAAGCACATAAGGCTGCACTGGGGCAAATGCGTGGCGGTGTATCGAAAGAAATTGAAATTTTGCGTCAGCAATTAATTGATTTTGCTGCATTGATAGAACTGGAACTGGACTTTGCCGAAGAAGATGTAGAATTTGCCAACCGCGATCATTTATATAAATTGATTGATGAGATTATCTCCAAATCAGAAAAACTGATTGATACTTTTCATTATGGCAATGCAATTAAGAATGGAATTCCAACCGTGATAGCGGGCAAACCCAATGCAGGTAAATCAACTTTATTAAATGTATTATTGAACGAAGACCGTGCTTTGGTAAGTGATATAGCAGGAACTACACGCGATACTATTGAAGAAAACATTATTATAGAAGGAATAAATTTCCGCCTGATAGATACTGCCGGCATACGCCAACATGCCGAAGCTATAGAAGGAATGGGCATTGAACGCACTATAGAAAAAATTAGCGAAGCCACGGTAGTATTATATGTTTTTGATATTAATGATACCACGCCAGAAATGCTACAACAAGAAACTGCCCATTTATTATTAGAGAATAAATATATGATATGGCTAGCCAATAAATGTGATACTTGTAATAGTATAGAAAGTAAATTAGCTGCATTTAAAAACTATAACAATATGATACCCATTAGCAGCAAAACTGGCGAAGGAATTGAACAACTAAAAACCGCACTAGCCGCTGCCCTACCCCACAAGCCCAACGAGAATGACATTGTCCTCACCAATGCCCGCCATGTAACCAACCTACAACAAACTATACAATGTTTGCATACGGTGAAAGCTGGTTTTCAAAACAATATAAGTGGCGAGTTGGTGGCATTTGATATAAGAGAAGCAATACAGCATTTGGGTGAGATTACGGGGCAGATATCTAATGATGATTTGTTGAGTAGTATTTTTACGAGGTTTTGCATCGGAAAGTAAATATTAATATTATGAAAATAGTTTGGAGATTAATTTTAGCAAATATTTTTTTGTCCTCTTTTATTAATTTAAAAAATGGCAACACTAATCCAGTTGATAAAAATGATTTGAATGATTTAAAACTTAAGGGCAAAGTGAAATCTTTAAAGGAATCTGAATATTTTGCGTTTGATTCAGGCGGAACAACAATAAGGGCTTTATCTATGGAATCTAAAAAAAGCTATATATTTGATAAAAAGGGGAAGAGTATTGAATTTATTAAGTATAATAGCAATAATCATATTCTCAGTAGATATATTTACAATTATGATAGTAATGGCAATAAGATTCAAGATATAGAATACAGTTATTCAAAATTATCGAAAAAAATAGAATATAATTTAAAAGATAAAACTAGTGAAGGATTTGAATTTGGCAGCGAGAATGAAGGCTCCAAATTAAAAAATAAATATGATAATCAAGGAAAATTAATTGAGGAAAATTACTACGACCAACTAGGTAACTTAGGAGAACGAGATGTTTATAAGTATGATGAAAAAGGTAATTTCATAGAGGTAAAATACATTATGCCAGATGGAAGTTATCCTAGAAAATTAGAATTTAAGTATGACACAAATAATAAAATGATAGAAGATAATTATTACTTTTCAGATGATAGTATAATGTCAGGTACTTTATACAAATATGATGAGAAGGGGAATCAAATTGAAAGAAGAAGCAATACACCTAATACAATTCCCCAAATTTCAATTTACAAGTACGACTCGATTGGCAATATGCTTGAATGGGATAGCTATTATAAATCAAAAATTGGCCGTATTTACACATACAAATATGAATATGATAAAAATTACAATTGGATAAAAAGAACGACCTTTAATAATGGTGTTCCTAAAAGTATTACTGAACGAGAAATAACCTACTACTAAATCCCTTGTCAGTTTCACATCGGGCGAATTTATAATTCGTCCAGACTCTTTCTGGCGTTTGCAACGCCTACACACACACTCGCGTCAAGAGACGCTAAAACATTACGAACGAATCGCAGATTCGCCCGATAAGTGTATTATAGCATCTCATGTGAATATCTTTGTTCACCCTTTGTGAATATGCAAATGAAAATATATATAACATTTGCAGTTTCTGACACACCCTACCATACAAACAAAAATTCGCCTTCGCAAGACTCTGTCTTGTGAATCAGATAGTGCAAGTTTTTTAACTTGCGTGAACTAGCCATATATAGTCTCGTCAGTCAAGAGACTGACTGTATGGTACTCACAAGTTACGCTTCGCTAAACTTGCGAAGGCGAA
>JANYDJ010000207.1 GCA_025363675.1 Flavobacteriaceae bacterium
CCTTTAACCGAATACCAATTTGTTGACCAAAAACGAAAGAAAATTGCTGCTATGAAAAGATTAATCTCTAAATTTGAAATCACGACTGATGACTTAAATTTGCAACTCTAATTCAGCAACTTAAAAAAACGTTAGTCATAATTATATAATAATATACCTATTGAGAATACGATGTATTTGGTGCATGTAAAAGACAATAAAGTTGAATATACCAATAATTTTGGATGTTTATCTATTGTATACAATTTCAACTTTACAGCAATCTCTAAAGTATATAATAATATTGCTATGCGTGTGTGGCCAAACCCGAGCAGCGATGGCACATTTAATATAACAGCCACAGTTAATACCGCCCGTGTGTCACTACGAATAACCGATATGACAGGAATATTATTAATACAAGAAACGCAAGCTATCAATAATAATACTTTAAGCACCTCGCTCGATTTAAGTAAATTCAGCTATGGTATGTATTTATTATATATAGATACTGATAATGGTAAATCGAGTATGCCAGTGAAGTTGGTGAGGGAGTAGATGTAACTTCCAATACTGATAGAAAGCACCCATTTGAAATTCCTTAAATAAAAATTAAGCACTTGATATTTAGGGGATTTATTAGAAATTTTAAATAAAGGATAAAAAACTCTTTTTATTTTAAAATGGGTACTTATATTTGCAGTCTCAATTAGAGATTATGTTTTCAAAATCGTGTGAATATGCAATTAAGGCGATGATTTTTGTAGCACAGAAATCAACTGATGAAACACGAGTGGGCATAAAGGAAATTGCGAAAGGAACTGATGCTCCAGAACATTTTATCGCCAAAATTATGCAAGACCTGAGTAGGAGGAAACTGGTGCATTCTATAAAAGGGCCTAATGGTGGTTTCTATATGGACAAATCTGATTTAAAAGGTTCCATCGCCGATATTGTAAAAGCTATTGATGGCGATAGTATATATACCGATTGCGTGCTGGGGCTAAAAGCATGTTCCGAGAAAAATCCTTGCCCTGTTCATTTTGAGTTTAAAGAGATTAAAAAGAATTTAATTAAAATGATTGAAAACAATACTATTGGTGACTTCAACGACAAGCTCGATACTGGAAAATATTTTCTCAAAAACAAATAGCTTTTTTTTACCCCTATTTAAGATAAAAAGGTATTAATATATAATATTATGAAATTGAAAAACAAAATAAAAACAGCACTAATAACTATGCTGATTACAAAATTTGCAAATGCACAAGCAGCCAATAATATCATTGGCAATAGTGAGATTCATTTAGGCTACTGGTTAATTATGCTCGTATGCATTTTGCCCTTGGTAGTTTTTGTCATTAATCTATATCTAAAATTTAATGCCCAAGTGAATGTAAATAACCAATCGGGAAAACAAAATTTGCAGCAGCTTTTTTCTGGCTATATAAAAGATTTTGATAACAAACAAATCACGCAGTTTGTAAAAATAAAAAATGCTAAATGTTGTGGAGATTGCAAGAGAGACGGGAATTGCCATAAAATTAAATCGATTGCCCTAATGTTTGTTTTATGGTTTTCAGCCAATAATTTAGTCGCACAAAGCACTACTGAAACAAGAGAGACTTTATTAACGCAGCCAGGAATTATAATCACCATTGTATTATTACTTATTCCTGTTATGTTGGGTGTTATACTTACTTTGATAAAAGCAAACAATGCCATTAGAAAATATAGCAATCAATCGAAATTAAAAGAAGCTGCAAAGTTTGCCGAACACTTAAAAAGTGTTGACAACCATGAGGTAGAAGAAGAATTAGAAAAGAGACAAAGAGTATTAAATTATTCACTAACACATCATGAATTATCGGGGGAAGAAAAAGCAGAAGATACCAAAGGTATAATAAATAATGTAAGCGATAAACACGAAACACATTTCACTGCCATTAAAAAGAAAGCTATACAAAGACCCAGTTTGAATCCGGATATTACAAAACTTATATTATGGTATTTGGGTTGTGCAGCTTTTTGGTTAGTGGTAGGAACAGGCATAGGAGAATACCTCGGAATTAAATTTGTTTCGCCAGATGCGGATCATCTTAGCTGGCTCAGTTTCGGGCGGCTGCGACCGGTACATACCAATATAGTTTTTTGGGGTTGGGCATCTTTGGCTATGATAGGTTTGGGATATTACGTGGTGCCCACAGTGAGCAATACAAAAATATATAATATAAAATGGGGATGGATAGCACTGATACTAACAAACCTGATGGTGATTATTGGCTCACTTTGTTTAATGGCTGGTATCAATAATGGGGGAGGTGAATTTAGAGAATATATATGGCCGGTAATGGCTTTGTTTGCTGTGGCTCTCATTCTCACTTTGGCTAACTTTATATTAACCGTAGCTAGGCGAACTACCAAAGAAATATATATATCGAATTGGTATATTATTTCTGCAATTATTTTTACTATCATAGTTGCTCTCACTGCATACTTACCTTTTTGGCAAGATGGGGTGAGCGAAACTATTGTACAAGGTTATTTTATGCACTCAGGTGTGGGCATGTGGTTTACATTATATACATTAGGTTTATTATATTATTTTATTCCGCAGCAAATTAATAAACCAATCTATGCATATAGTTTGGGAATACTTGCTTTTTGGACACAGATTATATTCTATACTATTATAGGAACCCATCATTTTATTTTTGCTCCCATTCCTTGGTGGTTGCAGACTGTAGCCATTGTGGGCAGTGTGGGTATGATAATTCCTGTAGTGGCAGCCACTATTAATTATACCATGACTTTTAGGGGGCAATGGCATAAAGTTTCTAATAGCTATACACTTCCATTTTTCTTAGTGGCAGTAGTATATTATTTTGTGGTATCGCTACAAGGTACTGCCGAAGCTTTTAAGTTCACCAACCTACTTTGGCATTTTACTGACTTTACGGTAGGGCACGCCCACCTTGGGTTTTACGGTATTATAACCTTCGCATTATGGGGTGGTATATATGCTATAGTTCCCCGATTAACAGGTAAAGAACCACCACAACATTTGGTAGGTGCACACTTTTGGTTGGCGTTTATTGGTGTATTGTTTTATGCAGTTCCACTATCTATAGGTGCTACTTTACGTGGGATGATGTGGATGGAAGGAAAACCATTTATTGATAGCGTAGTAATGATGTTCGACTATTGGCTATGGCGTGCTATTGGCGGTAGTTTGATGTTTATTTCTCATATAGTTTTCTTCTATAATTTTTACAGAATGACGGTAAAAGAAGTAGAAGAAATAGATGTGAAAGAAGAAGCATTTAAAATATTGGAAGCAGAAAAAAAATAATATTATACGGAAATGAATATATTTAATGACCATAAAAAATTATATCCTATTGCAGGTTTATTGTTTTTGTTTTTAACTTGTATTGTAGTAATTGTGCCCGCATTTCAAAATCAGGAAAACAATGCTCCATTGCCCGGTACCATGCCGCTTACAGGTGATGAGATGGCGGGAAAACTAATATATATATCGGAAGGTTGTGTGGGTTGTCATTCGCAACAAGTACGTAATGTGGATATGGATAAAATGTTTGGCTCACGCCCAGGCATGGCTGCTGATTATGCCAATATTGGACGAACAAGTATATGGCAGAATACTGCTACACTTATGGGCACAGAACGCACCGGGCCCGACTTAACGGATGTAGGAAATAGGCAGCCCAGCAGAGATTGGAATTTGATGCACTTATATCATCCAAGGGCAGTGGTGGCACAGTCTATCATGCCCTCATATCAATGGCTTTTCGAGGTAACAGAAAATCCTTCGAGTACCGATGTAGTAGTGAATATACCAGTACAATTTATGGGCGGAAAAAAAGGGAAAGTAATAGCTACAAAAGAAGCTTTGCAATTAGTTGCTTATATACAATCATTAAAACAAGCCGCTCTTCCCGATGGTACTAAACCCCAAGAATTCTTATATAAAAAATCTGAAAAAGAAACTGCTAATTCCAATGATGGAAAACCCAATATTGATGGAAAAGCTATATATGCTGCCAGCTGCCAAAGTTGTCATCAGGCTAGTGGGGAAGGCTTGAAGGGTGCTTTTCCTCCGCTTAAAGGTAGCCCGATTGTGAATGGAGATAATTTGGAATTGTATGTAGATATTATAATGAATGGATATGATGCCAGAGCAGAATATGGTGTAATGGCTGCCGTGGGAACCAATATGAAATTTACCGAGCAACAAGTAGCCGCACTTATTAATTACGAAAGAACCGCATGGGGTAACAAAGGGAAAACTGTTACTACAGAAGAGATAAAAAAGATTATGGATATTATCAAAAATAAAACCACCGCATCAAAATAAATAATATGAAAAAAGTTAATATATTTATCCTGTTATTGTTTGCTGTGCACGCTGTATCTATGGCCTGCCCTGTATGCGAACGCAACCAACCCAAAGTGCTAAAAGGTATCGTGCATGGTGCGGGGCCCGATAGCCAATATGATTATATAAGTATAGGAGTAACTATGGCTATTGTATTGGTAACTTTGTTTTATAGTATAAAATGGTTGTTTAAACCTGGAGAAAAAAACGTAGATCATATTAAGTATACAATATTAAAATAAATTATTATGGATAATCAAAGTTCAGTTGTCATATTTATTGATGACGATAAAAAGCCTTATGGAGAGTTCGCAGTACCGATTAATTTTGAGTTAGATACAAGAAGGTTGGTAGATGGAGAACATATACTAAAAATAGTGAGCAAAGATCCCTTGGGCAAAGAAGGTGTTCGCAAAATTCCATTTGTAGTAAGAAATGGCCCAGCAATAGCTATAGAAGGAATAGGTGAAAATGAAGTGGTGGATGGTGTTATTCCTTTAATGATTAATGCGTATGGAAAAGGGAATCAAAAAAGATTTTTAATTGAAGGAAGTGAAACGCCGCACTCAATACCCGCATGGCTTTGGGCAATTATTATTGGATTTGTTGG
>JANYDJ010000233.1 GCA_025363675.1 Flavobacteriaceae bacterium
ACTAAAATAGTCCCCAATAAAGCAACTTCATATATGCCCACACCACTAGCAAGACCAATGGCCAATGCAAAAAAGATAAACATTATATCCTGTGTATCTTTAACCGCCGTTCGGAAACGGATGATGGACATGGCTCCCACCAATCCAAATGCCGTTGCTAGGTTGTTTCCTATTACCATGATCACTACAGCAGTAATCATACAAAGCATAATCAATGAGTTTACAAACGTGGTGGAATAGCTTAAGCCTTTATAAGTTTGTCGATATACAATTGAAATCATAATTCCGCACACAAGTGCTACCAATAAATGCAGTAGTACCTCACGGAAAGTGAGTTGGTATAAATATATATCTTGTAATTGCTCATTCATGGTCAGTAACAAATGTTAAGGGTTTATATAGCCCGATACGGCTATAACTTACAGGTGAAAAACGGTGAGAAGTATTCATAATATGGCTGTCAAGTCCATCGGCATATTTTGAGATGGCTTTCAGGTTCAGTTTAAATTCTTCTATAATACTCAGTGCCCAACGTGGTATTTCATCATGGTACTTTATTTCTAATACAAAATGCTCTGGGGCAAGGTATTTGGCACCACTCTCGCCAAATATTTGGTCAAGTTGCGGATATATAGTTGTTCGCACATTCTTATCGAAAGTTAATCGGACTCCCTTGTCAAATTTGCCCATATAAGCTTCGCGTTCGTAGGTAACTAAATTGAGGGGTGTTAATGAATTTTTATAAAAATGATATAAGAATTTCTGACCATCATACAAATGGTTTTTATTATATAAATGTTTTTCTAAATTACCTACTTGCAATACTTCATTTAACGACGAATACGGAATTTTGGCACGGTGTTTCCCAATGCGGTTTCCTATCTTTTTTTTAATTTCTAAAAAAGCAATACTGTTTGGTATTTCATTATCATATACACGTATCCTAAATTTATTTCGCAACTCTACACCTTCTTTTTTCTCTTCATAATACTTCATAAATGGGGTATCATAATATATGCTTCTTACTGTATATTCGCTAATACCAAATTCATTAAGTCCGGTATATATATCGGGCTCAACAAATGGTTTTAGGCGGGCACGCAATTCTTCTAGGCGGTTATTGGCCAAATAGTATTTGCGTTCGTAGCGGTATTTCTCTATTTTGGTTGCTTTAATCAATGTATTATAATATCTATATTATTTATAAAATATATCTCCCAATACTCTGTTCATATAATCCCATAGACTTATCTCGTCGGTTATAATAGTTGCTTTTGCAAAAATACCCGGTTGTGGGTGCACGCTGCTTTTAATAATTCTAAAGGTTGCATATATAGCTTGTTTGCCGCCCACCAATTGTATCACATTATCCATACGGGTTACCTTAGCTTGCAAAATTTCGTCGCTATTAAACAACTTAAGCATTACTGCCGATCCTATTTTAAGGTAGCTCACTTCACGCAAAGGGATTGGGGCAATTGCTATATATTCGGCGGTATCAAGCAAATCCATTAATACCTCTATCGTAGAGATGGTTCCTTTTTTCTGCTGAACCAATCCACCAAAAGGTGCTTTAATATTGAAATTGTCCATTCGCTGTTTCAACTCCTTTATCTGATTTTCTATTGAATATATTTTTTGACGGTTGAGTTCCAAAATTTCCTGTTTGTCGCCCGTTACTAGTTTTTGCAATTGTGCTTCGGCTATTTGTATTCCTATATACGATAATTCCAGTGCATCTTTCGATACATCAAGTTGCTGAGCGGAAAGCAGCGAATCGTGTTGAAGCTTGATATTGCGTTCAACTACCTTTTTCTGCGTGGTATATTTTTCTCTTGCCAAATTTAAATTGGTTCTAGCTTCTTGAATAATCTCTGGTTTTTGCCCTGTAGAAATTACACCAAGCGACGCTTTTTCTATATCTAAAAGTCCCTGCAACTTTACCAATTCTGTTTGCAAGGTTTTAGAATACAAATGACCCAAAACTTCATCCTTTTGTATATAGTTTTTTTGCATTACGGCAGGCTCCATATAAAAATCAAACACATCTCCCGATTGGAATTCTCGACCTGAGTAATTGCTGATAATATCCAATTCGTTATTTTTAGTCATAGAAGCTATACGGCCATCAATGCTGCGGCTCAGCATCCATTCATTTACAGGAAAAACCTTGCCCGTAGCATATATTTTATAGGTAATTTTTATAGGTAGAAGAAACAAGCCGCAAACCGCTGCGATGAGTATGATATAGATAATATATTTTTTGCTCATTATTATTTTATTGCCGATATGTTTAAACCATATAATGACGGCTGTATATTTTTATAATTTTCGTTTGATATTAAAATTGAATCATTGTTCACAAAAGTAACAGCTTCAATCTGTCCTACATTAAGATTGGTTCTAGGACCTAAGTCTACTAATATCTTTTTGGTCTCTAATAATGAAGGAATAGCCAGGTCTCTAAATACCCATAGAAAAGCGTTATTGCTTATTGGGTTGAATCCAGTAAGTACCATTGTTTTTTTGTTTGGAGATATATCAACACCTGTAATAATGCCTTTACTGTCAAATCTTCCTAACAAAGTGGCCACATAAGTACCTGGCTGTGCTGGTATTTGATATAAATGCGTATGCAAATCGCCGTGACGTTTTGTAAATATATATAAATAATTATCGATATAAACTAAAGCTTCTGCATCATAATTATTTAAAGCATTTTTACGAAAATCCGTTTGATCAGGATAGCTATAATGAATTAAATCAAAATTAGTTTTGTTGTTCTTTTTCAATATTGAGGTATCAATAATGGGTATCACATATATAGCCTGGTCAACGCGATCACCATAATTATTTCCGATATCACCAATATATATATGGTTTGAATCATCACTTATATCTTCCCAATCAACATTAATACCTCCAGTAAATGTTATTAATTCGTTGTAGTTGCCATTGCCCGTGTCAATAGTCCATATTGTTGCGGGGTTGCCACTATCACCAAAAGTCCATACATTACCTTGTATCCATTCCAAACCAGAAGTTTCATTAAATAAAGCCTTGAGTGTTACAATTGGTTTTAAAATAGCAAATGTATTTGCGTATTCACATAAACCATCATCTATCTTTGCATTGGCTTTATAATTTATTGCATTAGGGTCGGCACAGCCTTTTTTGGAACTACACGATGCGATGCTTAACCAAATACATAAAGACAATATATATATAACCTTGTGACTTTTCATTAATAATTAATTAATATTGCAGGCTACGAATGTACATTAAAAAATTAAAAATATCGAAGTCAATATTTTTGGCTCTTATTATCAGCTTATTATGCTCGGCTAAAGTTTTTGCATTTGCAAAAAGGGACACTTTAAACATTTTTTTGCACCACCCGTTGCAATTAAACTATGTGGGTTTGAATGTGGGCCTATCAAAAAAAGTAGTTAAAAATATAGAGCTGGGGGCAGGAATTTATTCTTATTTTTATTACCGTTCCGATTATCGACAATCATCAAACTCGACAGGCTTCAATGTTTGGGGAAGATACTATTATAACAATTTTTTTGTTGGTGCAGGGTTGTACAATGGCCGTTCGCCCTATTTGCGGGAGCTCGACAACCAGAAGATATATATATTGCAATATGATATTATAGCCAATGCCGGTTACCGCCAGCAATTCTCGAAGAAGTATTATTTAGATTTGTGGGCTGGCTATAATATTATACAGAAACCATATTCATTCAATCCTGTTGCGTTTTCATTATGGGCAGGAATAGGCAGGCGAATTTGGAGAAAATAACTCAGCACTATTATATTTCTTTTTATGCCCTTAAAACGACATTTACAAAAAAACACCATTGAAGCTGGATGTGATGAGGCCGGAAGGGGCTGCCTTGCTGGGCCTGTGTTTGCAGGAGCTGTAATTATACCTCCCAAATTTAAAAACAATATACTTAATGATTCAAAAAAACTGAGTCATTCCAATCGGGCTGCACTAAGAAGTATTATAGAAGGCGAAACAAAATGGGCCGTGGCAAGTTGCAGCCCCGCAGAAATAGATCAGGTAAATATACTAAATGCTTCTATACTAGCAATGCACAGGGCTTTGGATTTATTGACACAGAAATATGATATGCAACCTCAACACATTATTGTAGATGGCAACCGTTTTAAAAACTATTATAGTATTGCACATACCACCATTGTTAAAGGTGATGGGTTATATATGTCTATAGCTGCTGCCTCCATATTGGCCAAAACACATCGTGATGAATACATGACAAATTTGCATGACCATTTCCCTGAATATGCTTGGAATAGGAACATGGGCTATCCCACCACCAAGCACCGTGAGGGTATTAAGAGTATTGGTGCTTGCACGCATCACCGCAAAAGTTTTACCCTCCTCCCTCCTCAATTGGTTTTGTTTTAACTTTATACAGCAGCAGGCTCTATTTTTGCAAGCCTAAAAACCACATGCCCGTTTTAAAACTCACACCAGCTATCAAAATATTGCTACTTATTAATGTAGCTATTTTCGCGTTAAAGTATGCGATACCATCCATAATGCCAGGTGTGGATCTCACCAATGTTTTGGGATTGCACAATCCCGGCAGCGAATATTTTCGGGTGTGGCAACCTATTACCCATATATTTATGCATGCCGATTTCATGCATATATTTTTAAATATGTTAGGTTTGGTGATGTTTGGTGTAGCCTTAGAAGAACGATGGGGTTATCGAAAATTTTTTATTTATTTTATGGTATCGGCATTAGGCGGGGCAGGCTTGTTTTTGATGATTAACAATTACGAGCTAGATCAATTACAAAAATTGGTGAACGCTTATGTAGCACAGCCAGATATAGATAACCTAAATCATGTGGTAAAAAAAATACCCGAGTTTGGTATTAGAATAAACATGGATGAAGCTGCAAAACTATGGAAATACTCACCTGAAATGTTTGCAACAGAAACCATAAAAATCGTTAAAGAATATTATACTACTATTTTAAATGTACCCTGCGTTGGTGCATCGGGCGGGGTGTATGGCGTATTACTTGCTTTCGGGCTCATGTTTCCCAATGTTACCATTCTGTTCGGTTTTTTCTTCCCCATTCCTGCAAGGGTGGCAGTTATTATCATGGCTGGAATATCTATATATAATGGTTTCAAAAATGACCCTACAGACCATGTGGCCCATTTTGCCCATTTGGGTGGCATGTTGTTCGGATACATTCTTCTGAAAATATGGAAGGAGAATCTTTTTGACAGGTTCAGGTTAAAATGATTGTATTTTAAAAAATGATTCTTTATATTTGTAACAAAAAAAAGAAAACCACGCTTATACTAAAATCGTTCATTTACCTAATAAATGAAACCCTACGTTCGACATGAGTACCTTTAAAACCAAACTTATCCAAAACAACAATATGCTAAATAGGCTGATTGCTATTTCTGTATTGTCTTTTTTATTGGTCGAAATAATAAACGTATTCTCTTTCTTGTCAGGAGGTGATGGAAGAGAAGCCGTTGAAGCTATTAAAATACAAACCTCTATCCCTTCAGATTTTTGGGATGCATTGGTTAAACCTTGGACTCTTATTACCTATCAGTTTATGCATAATGGTTTTTGGCATTTGCTATGGAATATGCTTTTCTTGTTTTATTTGGGTAAAATTTTTAAAGAGTATCTAGGTGAGCGTAGATTATTGTATGCTTATTTAGGCGGAGGCATTGCGGGGGGGGTACTCTATTTATTGTGTTACAATTTACTTCCTGTATTTGCAGGTAGCAACAGTATACTCATAGGAGCATCTGCTTCGGTGCTTGGTGTGGTGTGTGGTGCAGCCACCTTGTTGCCCAATTACGAAATATTTTTATATGGGGTATTTCGCGTACGTCTTAAATATATCGCTTTGTTTTATTTGCTTACTAGTTTTTTTAGTATTACAGGTTCCAATCCGGGTGGAAATATTGCTCATTTGGGCGGCGGGATTTTTGGGTTTTTATATATTAAGTCTTTGTATGCTCATTTTGCATGGTACCAGAATATCAAATTTAAAATGGCCCAATTGTTCAAACCAAAACCTGCAAGGCCCAAAGGTCCAAAACCTGTGCAAAGAAGCAGTACCTATATTAATCCACACATGCAGCACCGACCCTCGCAAGAAGAGATTGACTTGATACTCGACAAAATAAATGCTTCTGGTTACGAAAGCCTCAATACCTACGAAAAAGACTTACTGTTTAAAGCCAGTCACGATGATGATTGATAATATATAATTTATGTTCATCGTCCACAAGATTGTTTTTCCTTTTAATATACTTTTTGTACTGCTGCTTTTAGGCAGTTATATGGCCCCATGGCTTAATCCCGAAAATTATTGGATGGTGGCTTTTTTAGGATTGCTACATCCCTTTTTACTGCTCATCAATTTTTTGTTTGTGGTTTATTGGGCTATCTTTTTAAAGCTAAAAGTATTATATTCATTAACAGCTATACTTTGCGGATTTAATCATTTTACGGCCACCTTAAAAATAACTTCAAACACCAAAGAAACTGGCAATTTGCTAAAGATAATGTCATTCAACTGCAACTTTTTTGGTTATGGAATGAAGCATAGCATTACAGATACAGGCCCTTTTTTCGATTTTGTAAAAAAAGAAGAACCTGGTATTATATGTTTTCAGGAATTTATGTGGGAAGATAACAAACGCAAAAACTATATTAATAAATGTCGCCAGGCAATGGATTCAAAAAATGATTATTTTTTTATGGGATATCGGGCAATGGATACCGTACACCGAGAATATGGTCAATATATTATAAGCAAATATAAGATTGTGAATAAGGGTGTGATAGAATTTAATACCAATAAACTAAACCGTTGCATTTGGGCCGATATAGTATATAACAATGATACTGTTCGCATTTATAATACGCATTTAGAAAGTATTAAACTGGGGGATGAAGAATACAAGATAATGAAAGATGGGGAAGAAAAATCTGGGCAAATTGAACGTACTAAAAATATCATTAGCAAGATGAAAGGTGCCTATCAAAGTAGGGCCATACAAGCTAGGATGGTATCCGATCATATACAATCATGCCCCTACAAAACTATACTCTGTGGCGACTTTAATGACACACCCGTATCGTATGCCTACGCCACCATGTCGAAAAATATGAAAGATGCATTTGTTGAGAGTGGATCGGGCTTTAGCCGCACGTATGCCGGGGTAATGCCCTCCTTTAGAATAGATTATATTTTGGCCGACGAGAGAGCACATATATATAACTATTTGCTTGACGACCCTTATTTCAGTGACCATCATTTGATACAAGCAGCCATAAGCTGGGATAATGAATAATACTACCTTTTGTAGGAGATACCCACACCAAATATCTGGCTCCGTTGCCATTCTTTATCTTGAAACCGGTCATATAACAATACCGCATTAAAAGTAACATTTATATATTTACTAATTTTTGCCGTGGCTATAATATCAAATCGGTGAGCCCAGGTATTTATTTTAAATAATTTATCGTAGTCGAAAAAACCTACGTAGCGGACTTTTAAATTAACAATATCCTTATAAATGTTCTTATCATAATTCGCCAATAGTTGAAAGCCGAATTCATTGATTACTTTTTTGCCCTTGGGTACCCCAAATTTTACGGTATCCGCTGCACCATATACGCTTTGGTCCAATACAAAAGTTTGCTTGGCAGAGCCTAGGCCAAGGCGGGCATTAAAATAGGGCTTGGGCTTGTATTCTATTCCAAAAGATTCAGTAAGATATCCTGGAGCCATAAAAGTTGAAATTTTGGTGCGTACTATAACATCGTTTGAATCTTTTGTGAAATTATATCCATTGGCAAACTGCGATACAAAATTTACAGCAGCAAATGCATTCCACTTACCCGTTAATTGATGCCCATATTTGGTATCTATAAATATAATATCATTACTTTTACGGGTAAATTCTCCTTTATTCTTTAGTAGGCCATATTGCATATTTGCTTTATTGTCCCAACTTATTTTATCTTTTTTGTAGGAGGCGGATAAGTTAACCGTAGCCAATGTAGCTAAATTATTAGTACCACCACCTTTCCAATTATTACTAAACGATGCTTGTGAAAAATTTAAAGATGCTTCGGCAGTTTTTTTCCATAATTTTGCCTTCGGAAGTGTTTGTGCTTGCACCTCGAAAATAGTTAAAGAGAGAATTATAAATATTATTTTTTTCATACATTTCATTAAAGTTATAATATATTGTATTAAATATATTAAAATATACAAGATTATTTTTTGAGTAAATCCCTAATTTCTGTCAGCAACTTTTCTTCATTAGTTGGGGCTGGCGGTGCAGCAGGTGCTTCATCAGCTTTCCGTTTCAAATGGTTCATGGCTTTTATTACCAAAAACATAGCGAACGCAACTACTATAAAATCTATAATAGTTGTAACGAATTCACCATACCTAACAAAAACTTCAGGAGTTGCTTTGGAAATAATATTGCCCGAAGAATCGTGTATTTCTTTGGTTCCATCTTGTATCTTCCATTGCAAATCGGAAAAGTCGGCCCCGCCAATTAGTTTGCCCACAAGAGGCATCACAATACCATCCACAAAAGAGGTAGTAACCTTGCCAAATGCACCACCAATAACTACACCAATGGCAAAATCGACGAGGTTACCCTTTACTGCAAACTCTTTAAATTCTTTGATCATTCCCATAAACTATTAAATTATTTTTAAGTGTGCAAATGTATCCGTTTTACAACTGACAAAAAAAAATAATTCTCAATTATATTATTGCCATGCTCTGCTTAAGTATCTATATTTTTGCCCCTTTATCATATTATAATTTTCGAGAAATGCCGTCATTAAAAAACTGGTTACACGCAGCCCGATTACGCACGCTCCCTCTAGCACTATCTGGTATATTTATGGGGTCAGTGTTGGCATACCATTTTGATAGTAAATTTTTCTCCATTTCCATATTTATATTAAATATACTTACTGCTCTATTCTTGCAAATATTATCAAACTTTGCCAATGACTATGGAGATTTTGTAAAAGGCACTGATAATGATAAACGCTTAGGAAATGCACGTGCAATGCAAAGTGGTGCTATCAATAAAACACAAATGCAAAGTGCCCTGTTTCTTTTTACCTTGCTATCTCTAAGCAGCGGACTTTTATTGCTGTTTATGGCATTTGGCAAACAACAGCAGGAATTGCCAAAGTTTCTTGTCTTTTTTGTAGTGGGCATTATTTCAATTATTGCAGCCATTAAATATACGGTGGGCAAAACAAGCTATGGTTATAAAGCATTGGGGGATTTAGCAGTATTTATTTTTTTTGGCCCTGTAGCTGTTTGTGGCACTTACTATCTACAATTACAATCCATAGATTGGCCTGTATATTTTGCAGCAACAACGGTGGGCTTATTAAGTGCGGGCGTGCTAAATGTAAATAATATTCGCGATATAGAAAACGACAAAGCCAGCAATAAAATTACCATTGCCAATTTATTGGGTGAGCAAAAAGCCAAAATATATCATATTATATTACTCACTCTAGCCATTTCAGCAATTATGAGCTTGGGAATGATTTTGTTTGATTCGTTATGGAAATTTCTTTCATTGATTGCACTAGCTCCTATTTTGCATAATTGTATTGCAGTACTAAAAACACCTATTGGCCCTGAATATAATATATATTTGAAACAACTAGCCTTAGGTACGTTTTTTTTAGTTGCTACTTTTTGCATAGCTTTGCTGTTATGAAATATATATATATCATAGTTTGTATATCTTTGTGTGTGGCCTGCAAAAGCGACAAAGAAAATATAAATGCGGAAGAAATATCTAAAAAAGAACAAGTGAGTGCATCTCCACAACAAGAGACAAAACCGGCCCAAAATATAGCTAAAACACCATCTGCACAGATATATCATGCGGATACCTTTGTTTTGCCAAATGGTACTTTGGGTTATGATATTCTTAATAGCCAAGGCAAAAAAATTATCCATCAGGACAGGTTACCTGGCCTACCCGGATTGCGTGGATTTGAAAACATATCGCAAGCAAATTGTGTGGCCGATATGATGATAGAAAAAATGTCGAAAGGTATTATGCCTCCTTCAATTAATATAGATGAATTGAAGCACTGCGGTATAAAAACGGAATAGGCTTTATTATACCAATTGTTCTTTTATTTCACAGTCCATTGTGCGACCTGTATTGTGCAGCATTGTTTTTATGCTAGGTAGTAACGATTCAAATTGATGGGGATATAGCGATTGCGGACCATCACTTAAAGCATTCTCTGGATTGGGATGTACTTCTATCATAAGTCCATCGCAGCCTGCTGCAACACTGGCCAATGCCATCGGAATAACCCTATCGCGGTGGCCAGTGCCATGGCTAGGGTCAGAAAAAACTGGCAAATGAGAAAGTTCTTTAATAATAGGAAAAGCTGCAATGTCAAGCATATTCCTAACAGTATCATCGAAGGTGCGAATGCCACGTTCGCATAATATTATTTTTTCGTTACCGCCACTCAATATATATTCTGCTGCCATTAACCATTCCGATATTTTAGCAGCCATACCACGTTTTAATAAAATAGGCTTTTGTATTTTTCCCAAATGCGAGAGCAAATAAAAATTACTCATATTGCGGGAACCCACCTGCATAATATCAGCGTATTCCGATACCTCATCAATCAAGCTCACATCCATTACTTCGGTTACCACATTTAAGTTATAAGCATCCGCAGCTTTTCTTAATAATTTTAAACCTTCCTTTTTTAGTCCCTGAAAAGCGTAAGGGCTGGTGCGAGGTTTATAAGCACCACCGCGTATAAAACGTATATGATGCTTGTGTAAAAATTCTGCTATTTCAAATATTTGGTCTTCATTCTCCACCGAGCAAGGGCCTGCAATCATATTAAAAGCCCCACCCCCAATGTTCACGCCTTTTACGTCAAATTGAGTTGGGTGTTTTTGCCATTGTTTTGAAGCAAGTTTATAAGGTTCTTTAATAGCTATAATACTTTCGACACAGGGCAATGATATCATAGATTCCGATTCAAAATTTTGTGGAGTCTTGTATATAATAAATAGTTGCTTCAGGTTTAAAAGCAGGTGGCGATAACGAAGCTTTTTATCGTCGAGCAAGTTTTTTAAATCGTTTAACTCGTTGGGAGTAATCGTATCTTTAAGTAAGAGTATCAAGGAGCCAGAGAGTAGGTGATTTTAAGTTTTACATTGCCCTGCGGCACAATCAATCGGGCACTGCCCACAGGTATTGCTGTTGGAATAGTAACATAGAAACCATTTACATTGTTTGTTCCCGTTTGCAAGTAATTATTTAAAGCGTTTTGTAAATGCCGGGTAAATGGCAGACTGTATTTGTTGCCATCATATAGTTTGCCCCCATAATAAGCAGAAGGCAGGGTTAATGGGTACCCTATGCCTGACGATGTATAAAATTTCTTATCATACCTGTCTAAAATTGGTTCTTCCTTTAAAGCGGTATCATGATGAAACAATAATACTTGGCTAGGCAATGGATATGAACCATTATATGTATTGGTAACATCGCCCTCAATCAATATTTCTGCTTTTTGTATACTTAATCCTTTGCCTTTGGCCATAGCCATAAAATTAGAAAGATAGGGGATCTCAACACGCATCTTATTCCCAGCGGTGGATTGTATATATGATTTGGGTTGTATATCGTTCACATGGCTGCGGGCTATATCAACCAAAGTACCGCTGTAATTATGACTAAAATTACTGAAATGCAAGCCTGGATTATTGGCATCAATCGTTAATGGGAAATTTACATACTCCGAATCATTATAAAAAATAGTGAAATTACTATATTGATAATAAGAAGTCATAAAAGACATTACATTGCCCGGGTTAGTGGGGTCGGCTTCTATATAAAGTCCTTTTACCAAATTTGCAAAATCGGCACTAGTTGCTAAATAGTTTCCTCCGTTAATAATTTTCCGAGCAAAATTAGAATCTATATTAAAACGTACTTGTGGTAGATTAACATACGTAATCCCCTTAATAGAAAAATAGGAAACATCATGTATATTATGCAGCCCAGTCCAACTACCAATTTTAGATACTTTATTTATTTTTTGAGTAGACAAATAAAGAGAATCCGAAGAAAGCTGGTCGGATATTTCGCTTACCATTAAAGTTTGTGGTATAGTGGTATCGCCATATAAAGTAGTTCCAGCAGCATAACACATCGACAAACGCACAGAATCAATTTTTACCACCGAAGGGAAAGTTAAATTATCTTTAGGCAATAATAATCTAAAACACATACCTGCATCCGTTGTTCCAAATATGGGGTCATTTAAATGCCCAAGTGGGTGGGCGGGCCAGCCAGTAGTGCGTAAAGTATCGTCGGGAAATGTATAAGTGTTTACGGTGAAAGTATCAATTACTTGTGCTGCAAATCCATCGGAATTTGTTCCAATTCCAATAAGACCCGTGCCTTTTTTACAAGAAAAAGATATAAAGACAACTACCAGAAAAACTAAACTAAATTTATTAGTTATTCGGTGTAATAAGGTCGGCATAAAATTGTGTGTAGCCATCAACTGATGATTCTTCTTCTATATGTTTCATTTGCGGAGTTCCCATCTTGGTTGCAAATTTGTGCAAATCGGGATGTGCTTCATCATGCATTACAAGACCATCGCTGTAACGCACAGCTCCCAAATTAAGTTTCATACAATCCGCATCGTGGAAAAATTCCAGATGTTCTTTTCCTATATTGTTCATGGACGCTTTACGACTAAAATCAGCCCCTAAGGTTTCATTAAATTGATTATCGAATACCGAATATACAACCTTAGCATTGCGATATACTGGCTCGTCTTTATATATCGTTTTAATATATAATGGAATTAAGCTCGTCATCCATCCATGGCAATGGATAATATCAGGAGCCCATCCTAGTTTTTTTACTGTTTCCAATGCACCTTTGCAAAAGAAGATAGTGCGTTCGTCATTATCAGTAAAAAATTCTTCTTTGTCGTTTTTGAAAACAAATTTACGTTTGAAATAATCTTCATTATCTAAAAAGTATACCTGCATTTTGGCTTCGGGTATTGAAGCAACTTTTATTATAAGTGGGTTATCATTATCGTCGATGGTAATATTAATTCCCGAAAGTCTTACCACTTCGTGCAATCGGTTACGTCTTTCGTTTATTACACCAAACCGTGGCATGAGCACTCTAATCTCGTAATCGCGTTTTTGAAGTTCCTCGGGAAGAAGTCTGGCTATATCAGCTACACTTGAAATTTTAAGAAATGGGTCTAATTCGTTTGTTACAAAAAGAACCTTGGTTTTTGAACTTGTAATAATTGCCATAAATTTATATAAAGAAAGAAGAACTAAAGATTTTTAGTAGTGCAAAGATACTATAAAAAAAATTAGAAATAACCAAACTAAATATTCATTATTATACAGTTGGCTGTTAAACAAATATTTATGCGGAATTTCAGCCCAAAAAACCTGAGGCCCAAAAGGACTAATCGTTCAATATTGCAGCTATTCCTGGCAACTCTTTGCCTTCAAAATATTCGAGCAAAGCCCCGCCACCCGTGGAAACATAGCTCACCTCGTTTTCCAATCCAAACTTATTAATGGCCGCTGCGGAGTCTCCCCCACCAATTAAACTAAAAGCACCCTGCTGGGTTGCCTTGGCCACTGCAAGTGCTACTTGCTTGGTCCCGTTTTCAAAATTATCCATTTCAAAAACCCCCATTGGACCATTCCATAATACTGTTTTAGAATTACTCACCACCGATGCATAATCATTTGCAGCATTAGGACCAATATCAAGCCCCATCCAACCATCGGGTATTTCTCCGCTGGGCAAATCTTTTTTGTTTGCGTCGTTATTAAAGGCGTCTGCTGCCACCGAATCGGAAGGAAGCATTAAGTTGACTCCTTTTTGTTTTGCTTTGGCTAATAGCTCCAAAGTTAGCTCCAAGCGATCATCTTCACAAAGACTATTGCCTATATGCCCACCTTGTGCTTTCATAAAAGTATAGGCCATGCCCCCTCCTATCAAAATATGATCAGCCACATTCAATAAATTTTCTATAATCAATAATTTGTCTGATACTTTAGCCCCGCCCACAATTGCGGTAAAAGGATGTTCGGCATTTTTCATAATTTTTTGAGCATTGGCAATTTCGTTTGCCATCACATAACCAAAACATTTATTGCCCTTAAAAAATTGTGCAATAACAGCTGTTGAGGCATGTGCCCTGTGGGCTGTACCAAATGCATCATTTACATATATATCGCCAAGGGTGCTTAAGGTGCGGGCAAATTCTATATCACCTTTTGTTTCTTCTTTATAAAAACGTAAATTCTCTAACAATAATATCTCTCCCGGCTTAAGTGCCGCAGCCAAATCTTTTGCATCCTGGCCTATACAATCACTTGCAAAATGTACAAGGGTTCCTGTTATTTCGGCCAAATGCGAAACAATATGCTTTAACGAATATTTATCTTCGGCTCCTTCTTTGGGTCTGCCCAAGTGGCTCATCAAAACACAGCTTCCACCATTACTTAATATTTTTTTGATAGTAGGAAGTGTTGCAGTCATGCGGCTATCATCGGTAATGGCCAATGTTTGTTTATCTAACGGCACATTATAATCAACGCGAATTAGGGCACGTTTACCGTTAAAGTTTATATCGTCTACTGTGAGCATGTTATATTATATAATTGTTTTTGGGCTGCAAAAATATAGGGTATTTGGGGGAATAAAAAATTGTGTTTGCCCAAAGTGGTTGGCGAAGACACCACAGGTGTTCGGAAGCTTTTGATGTTCGGTAAAATGTCGCGTCCCTAAAGGGACTTGGTGTGGGTTGGGTTCTGTTTTTTTTACCAATGTTAGGTTCCGATGGGACTTATAATATAGCCTCTTTAGGGGCAATATATTGGTAAAAAGAAGACTTGTATAAAACTTAAGTCCCTTTAGGGACACGACAAACGGATGTTCCGAACACCTGTGGTGTCCCCACCAATCACACCAGACGTCTCCTTATACTTCTCCATCACCTTA
>JANYDJ010000273.1 GCA_025363675.1 Flavobacteriaceae bacterium
TAGTTAAAATATATGCTATATAAATGCTGGGTACAACAAAAGTAAATGAATTCCTGCTATTAATACCCGCAGGTTTTGTTACATCAATATAATACTGAAATCCACCTTCCATTTTATTTTTGCTGTAGGTAACGCCAAATAATAACCCTGCATCAAAACGTGTCCAGTTCAATGCAGTGCCGTATGCAAAGCCACGGCCCATTGCACTATAGGCATTGTCGAAATTATTATAAATGCTTCCGTTAATTCCAATTCCATAATTAATATTCAAGTGTTTGCCAATGGTTGAGGAAAGAGAAAAATTCACGTTAAGCAAAAACTGATTTATATGTAAATCTATATCTTTCAATCTTGAGCTTCGCCGTGCAGATTCATCTTGCAATGTGTCGGTGATAAAATAAAATCGTCGCAATCCCACATTCGCCGACATATTTACCGAGAGATGGTTTCTTATTTGTTTCTTTACCCCATACCCCCCCGTAAAATACCCCCCAGAGAGGGTATGCCCGTACCTCTGTTGAAGCGGATATAAATATGGAGCGGCACCATCGCTGTAATTTGTGGCAGTAGTGCCCATGTTTGTACATATATATTGTTTTGCATCCTGTGCGTTTGATATAAACGGTAGGACAATCATAACGATTAATAAAATAGCAATACGCATTTTTAAAATTATTTTTTTACAGCAACGCTAATATATATTGTGTTTGGGAAATACCCTGTCTGCCACTTTTTACAAGTTTTTAGCCAAAAATCCTGCCATCGTCTTTGTGTTTCCAAACATTTTCCTTCATATAAAAACCACATATAATTAAAAGTAACCCAATCGCCACCATTGCAAGGCAAAAATTCCACTTTTAATTGGTACTCCCCATATTTGTACGGCTGCCCATTAAGCCCTGTTCCATCCCACTTAACATCTCCATTTTTAATACCATCAGTTGGGGTTCCTTCGCCTTGGGCTACTACTGGTTCGCCACCATAACTATCTAAAGCCCTTATCCGCCATTTTTTTGCTCCTCTATAGGCATGAATAGTCCCTAATGCAGACGACTCCTAGACGATTAGTGGGTAATTTTGCTGTATAATATATTGATATACAGAGAGTGTATCTTCAAACCCACTTGCATTACGTTTATGAAGTATAATATTGTTTGTAACGATATTCTGGCATGGACTTTTTACTGTTAATTTAACTACTGCATAATTATCTTGTGGGTTAAAGTTTAATGTATCACCTGTTATTGTATAGTTAACCGTACTGCCATTATTTAAATGGTCGGTTATCTCCCACATCAATTCCGAATAATTTGTACAAGTAGTAAATAATCTATTTGTGCAAAATGTATCATATACAACGGTACAATTAGGGGCTGTACAGAATATTTTTACTGTATCTATTGTAGTACAATGATTGGTATCGGTTACATACAAATAATATGTGCGAGGATATGTTGGCGGGGGTGTAGGAGGGACAAAGGTAGTAGTTGACATTGTTGGCGTAGTAAGATACTGTGTTGGCTGCCATTGATAAGTAAATGTTGCAATAGAAGTGCTTCCTAAAACAATAGGGGGGTGGTCACAGCACTTATCTGGTCCCGCCAATCCTTTTGCAGGGCAGCTAATGTATATAAGCTTTACCAATTCGTTCCAACTGCTACAGCCATTAACCGCTGCCACTTTTACTCGATAATAAGTATTACATTTAAATACAAGCTTATTTGGGTTTGCTAATGGGTCGGTATATAAATTTCTTAAATCATATTTACCTGCTTGTCCACCAAACCATTTCGATATTTGAGTACTAGCATTGCGTCCCCACCATTGGTCGCTTTCTTCTATAGATATGAAATAATTATGCTCATTAAGTGTAGCGGTTGCATCAATATTCAATGAGTCCCCCATGCAATAAATACTCTTACAGGTAAATGATGGGGTAACAGTATTGTCGGCACAAAAATCCATATATCCGTATGCTATGTGTCCTTTTCTCTCACAGTTTGCAGCGAATCCTTCAATGAGTATGCACTGCCCTATTCTTTTACTAAAATCAAATTTCATACAGTCCCAATCTTTAACGTGTACATCATTTGAAAGGGCTGAAATTCTGAGTACGGGGTCATTTGCAAAAGGAAGATAAGTACGGTCATAAATTATATCCCACGGACTATATAATTTACCTCTATGTATATAATGGCGTACTCTTGATTGGCGAGCGTCCGTATGATTGGTACCCCATTCAGTAATAACGGCACTGCTCATATTTAAAGTAGTATTATTATCTTTAACTGTATATGCATATTTTACAAGGTCGGCAAAGCTATCCACCACACCTGCCTGCATGTGGCCAAAGCTAAAACGCATAGAATGGGTACCACCGCCAGGGGCTTTATCTATATCTGTCAAATACCCCTCAGTATAGCCGTTGGTTACCCTCACGTTCATAGAGTCATACATATTTACAGCAAAAGTATCCTTATAATTGTTAAAAGTAGTATTTGTCGAATCAAATTTTACTTTATATCCTTGCCATCCTTCAAGCGAGTTCAGTTCAAATTCATTTATTTGGCACCATTGGCTGTTTGCTTGTCGCTGCAAAATTTCAGCATCGCCAGCATTGTCAGTTATATAAAACTTGAATATTTCCGATTTCCCACGGTTATTCCCAATAGGCATATTGAACATATCAGAACTTTCTATTCTCCATATATATATGTCTTTCCACCAGATAGATTAGTATATTGTATAGCCGAAGGAGTAAACGAGGTTGAATTTCCAAAATAATGAATTAAGGAACTATTATTTGCCCATGCTTCTTCCTCTGTTTGTCCAGAATATAGTTCTTTAATGTCAAAAGAATATCTAGGGGGATTGCTAGGTGTGGGATTGACAGGATACCATTGAAAGTTCACCAAATTTTTAACATTAGTATTATCATATATATGTGCATTATTATAAGGCGTTATAAGCCCTGCTGACAGATAGGGAGAAACATGGAAAGAAGTTGAGTCTTTAATAGTATTTGACCCAAAAGGATCAAATACCGTAATGTCCACTACCACTTTATATGTGCCCTCCAAAAGTTTTCCGCTAACCTCATATTCACCCATCATACTCGAAATAAAAGTTGTATTATCATAACTACAAAATTCGTTAAATGTAAAATCCTTGTATGGGCTTGCAAGAATATATATAGAGGGCGATACAGATGAATCAGTATATAAAATTAGCGTATCATCCTTATATAAATAGGTTTTCATTCTTTTTACAATAACAGGGCTTGTAGTAGAAACCCTTAATTTCAACAAGCTGTACTTGTCCCAGTCCCCCATAAAACAGGACATATCATCATCTTGTGTAAATTGCATAGATTGAGCTAAGGCTCCACTGCACATAACAATAGTAGAGAACAAGGCACTAAGAATATACTTTTTCATAATTTTTTATTTGGTCAATTCGGTTTAATGTTGTCTTTATTAATATATCTTCCTTCCACAA
>JANYDJ010000029.1 GCA_025363675.1 Flavobacteriaceae bacterium
CAAAAGTGTTTTTGTTTGCAAAGGTGATTCTGCCCATCCGCACAACCATCCGCACTGCAGACCGTGGATGAAATACGCCCACCGCACACAGGGCACCTCTCCCTTCGCTCCTTTCACCACTATCACTTCTGCAAACAAAAAAGGCATCTCCTATCATTCTATAAGTTCTGTTTTTTTGTAACATATTATATATCTTTCAAACTAAACGCCTATTCCTAAATAAAAAAAAGGATGATGGTTGGAAAGACAAACTTATAAAAAACTATATAAGCCATTGTAATACCGAATTGATTGCGGCAACTAGGAAAGATTCAACTATTGAATTACAATGGCTATTTGACAGAATAGAAAATACCGACTCAGCAAAGTATATGATTTTTCAAATTGGACACAAGGTGAGCGAAGAGGATGGCAGTATGCCGCGTTTTGAAACCGATGCATGGGTATATATAGATAGTACGAAAAGAGTATTATATGAATATGATTTAGGTAAGGATGTATTGATAAGGTGGCGAGAATAATTGTATTTAAAATTTATTATTGTAAATACGACAATGACTGAAAATGTTCAAAAATATATAGATATCGCAAGGGAAGAAATATTAAACCCAAAACTTGATATAACGAAACAATATTTGGGAGTTAATAAGATAGCTTTAGAAAATGGATTTCCCCAAGTAGTACGAGCGGATTTAGACTCTTCCGAAAAATATGTATATATATATTTCGCTATTGAAAATGAAAACTATTTTTTAGTTATCACTATCACAAAAGCAAAGGAATCAAATGTTTATTTTGCGAACACGCAGAATTGGCATAGAGTATATTTTACTGCTACTTCAGAGAAGTTCTCTTATAAGGAATTATCTAAACAAGTTAGCTTTAAACCAATAACAGGTTGGTCAAAAAATGACACCAGAAATCAAGAGGGTACTAAATATTCATTTTCAAGAATTTCATATCAGCCAACACCTCAAGGTCCATATAGCTTGCAAGAGCTATTAGAAACAATATTAGAAGAATTGGAAAAGGATACAGAAGGGGTTATAGAACTTAGCAAGATTTCAAAAGCATATGTTTCAGTTCACCAATATCAGTATGTGAGTGGCAATGCTGGATTTTCATTAGACATAAATATAATACGAAGGCTAGAAAAACTAAACATCTCCTTAGAAATAGATACTTATATAGTTGGGAGAGAACTTGAGGATTGAAATAGTTTACTCTCCTCACACCAACGTACTCAACGACATCTCCAACCCCTTCTTTGTCAATCCAATTTGTTTGGGGTTAAATGAATTTAAATAGCAATCAGGCTAGTTTTATGCTACCCTCTTTAAGTTTTCTTAAAAACTCTTTTTTTTCAGTCAGAGTCATGCCCGCCATTTTTTTTGCCATTTTTTCTTTAATGACCCTAAAATATTCAACGGTATCGAAATCTTTTTTAGTCTTTGTTGTCATCTTTGATAAATTCTAAAGGTGAACGAATATCAATGGTCGGATATCCTAAACGCAAATTTACGGAATTAAATATTTTTATCTTGTCAAAATTAACAATATGCTTAAAGTTCCAACTTATTAAACAGTCTAGTCTATTGACTGAAGCTAAAGCAATATGGTAAGCATCATTTTCACTTGCTTGCCCAAAGCTTTTCCTAATATATAAGACTGAGCTAAAAACTCTACATCTGAATCAATTTCAATGTATCTTATACAATCAGACGGAATGGAATTCTTTAATTCTCTAATATGAGCTGGTGCTAATATCAACTCTGCTTCGTTCACATCCGAGAAATGCACAGTAAAGTCACCATTAATAATTCTTTGAAATAGCTGTTTGGTTGCCAATTCAAATTCTTGGTCAAAATAACCGCCAATAACGGATGTGTCTATATAAACTCTCTGTTTCATTTTTTAATGAAGTACAAATATAATAACAGAGTTAGTATTTATATATACATTAACTGTCACACCAACGTACTCAACGACATCTCCAAACCTTTCTTCGCCAATCCCGTTTGTTTGGCATTAAACGAGTTTAATCTCACCAAAGCTTTTCTTATAGTTTCAGAAGCATCGCCAAATATGGCTTCATCAGTCAATGATATATTTTCCTGCATTAAATAAGCAAATACACGGGCCATGCCGCAGTTGGCAATAAAGTCGGGGATTACAGCGGTGTTATCATCTATATAATCGGCAATGGGGCCTATAAATATTTCGGCATCAGCAAAAGGTACATTGGCTCCGCAGGCTATCACTTCTACACCGCCTTTTACCAGTTTTTCGCATTGCTCTTGGGTAACCAATCGGGAGGCTGCAGCGGGTATAAATATTTCGCAGCCTAGGTCCCATACTTGTGCTTGTACTTCATTGTATGATAGCATATTGTCGGCCACCAAAGTATTACCCTGTTTATTGTGAAATAAAGCATCTACTTCTTCAAAACTCAATCCTTGTTTATTGATGATACCTCCATTGCGGTCGATGATTCCTATAATATTTGCTCCCATCTTTGCAAGGTACCAAGCGGCGGCGGCACCTACATTTCCCCAGCCTTGTATCACTGCGTTTTTGCCTTGTGGTGTTCCTCCCCATATATTATAATAATGCCTTACCGATTCTGCCACGCCCCAACCAGTTATCATATCTGCCACGGTATATCCTTTTGCAACATCGGGCGAGAAAAGTGCGTTATCCAACTTTTTAGAAACACCAATTTGCAACTGTTCAATTCTTTTTTTCTTCGATTCCCCCGCTGCTTTAAAGTGTCCGTTTACTACGCCTTCCTGTGGGTGCAGCAAACCGTATTCAGCGGTGATGGGAATTACTTCATGTATTTCGTCCACGTTTAAATCGCCACCAGTTCCATAATAGTTTTTCAAAAGAGGCATCACTGCTTGGTACCATCTGCGGAGCACACCATCTTTTCGTGGGTCAGCCGGATCAAAATTAATTCCTGATTTTGCACCACCTATATTGGGTCCGCATATACTAAATTTTACTTCCATAGTTTTGGCCAGCGATTCCACTTCGCGTTGGTCCAACCCTTTACGCATACGTGTACCACCGCCAGCAGCACCGCCACGCAAACTGTTTATCACAATCCAACCTCTTGCTTCGGTTTCACGATCGTTCCATTCAAATACAATTTCGGGTTTTTTGTGCTCAAAGGTTTCAAGTAGTTTTTTGAAAGGGATATTATAGTTCATTTTTTATTGTTAGTATATAGTCGTTAGTGGTTAGTGTTGAGTCACGACATGTTGTGACTTTACATATTTTATCACTAGCGTCCTAACGACAAAGATACAATAGACCTCTTTCATAATTCACAATAGTTTGGACAAAACTTTTATGCGGTTGCTTTTCGTATTCAAAATTTTTGTATAAACTTTTAATATGAAATGGGAAGAAATAAAACATATAAGACCTGCTGTATTTAAGCGACTGGTGGGTGTTCACAAAGAAACCTTTGAAAAAATGGTTGAGGAGATTATCAGAATAAAGCCACCTTCAGCACATAAGATATCAGGTAATATGCGTGGGCCAAAGCCAAAATTAAGTGTCGA
>JANYDJ010000031.1 GCA_025363675.1 Flavobacteriaceae bacterium
CTTTGGCATTTGTTAAAAATGTTATATGATAAAGGACTTATATATAAAGGTTATACCATACAACCCTATAGTCCCGCAGCCGGTACAGGGTTGAGCAGCCACGAGCTGAACCAACCGGGTACATATAAAGATGTGAAGGATATGACTGCGGTGGCGATGTTTAAAGTTATTAGAGATGAAAAGTCTGAATATTTATTCGAGAATGTAGAAACCGATTTGTATATATTAGCTTGGACTACTACACCCTGGACTTTGCCAAGTAATACTGCTCTAGCTGTTGGAGAAAAAATCCAATATATAAGAATCAAAACTTGGGATAAATATAATCAAAAACTGATTACTGTTTTATTAGCTTTTCCATTACTTGAAAAGCATTTTGGTATACAAATAAGTAATAAAGAATATAGGAGGGTTATGACTTTGGACGAAGTAAATACTTTTTCCAAGGAAGGTACGCCATACACAATTGTTTATTTCAACAATGAAGTACAACCTGAGTTTGCTATAGCAGGTTCGCAATTAGAAGGAATTAAATATGAACCGCTTTTCAATGATATCGAAGCAATTACAGAATATAGAGAGAAAGCCACCAATTCTAATGCTTTTAAAATTATAATTGGTGATTTTGTAACAACAGAGGATGGAACAGGAATAGTGCATATAAGCCCTACATTTGGTAGTGATGACAAACGAGTAGCCGATACTTATGGAATTAAAGGTATATATGTTATAAATGAAGGTGCAGAAACTGGGAACTATAATGTTGAAATGACAATCGAACATGATGACCTTGTGCAAGAAAGAAAAGGTGAAGTAATTAGTTATGTTGTCACACCAATTGTGAATCGCCAAGGTAAGTATGTACCTCAAATGGGTGAATGGGCAGGCGAGTACGTGAAAGAACAGTATCTTACAGATGAAGAAAAAAAATCAAAAATTGAACTATTGAAAAACTTGTCGTATTTACCGTCATTTGATGATGTAAAAATAAAATATATTACGACAGTAAAAGACATCGTAACACGCACTAATAAATATTTGAGTGTGGACGAACGTATTATATTAAAACTACAATTAGAAGGTAAGCTTTTCAAAAAAGAAAAATACGAACATACTTACCCGCACTGTTGGCGTACCGATAAACCTATATTATATTATCCTTTGGATAGTTGGTTTATTAAAACCACGGCAAAAAAAGACGATATGATTCGTTTTAACAAACCAGATTATATTAATTGGAAACCTAAATCGACTGGTGAAGGACGTTTTGGAAATTGGTTAGAGAATTTGCAAGATTGGAATTTGTCACGGTCGAGATATTGGGGAACACCATTACCAATTTGGAAAATTTTAACCTCCTTTGATGATGCTGAGAGAAAAATCTCAATCTGCATTGGCTCTAAAGGTGAATTAAGAGAAAAAGGATATACTGCTGGGAATAAATTCAGAGAATTTCTCAATAATATTATTATGAGAGATGGAGATACCCTTGAATATTTAAAAAGCAATCTTCAAGAAAATCATAATAATATTATAGAAGGCATAATTAGACAATTAAATAGAGAATTAGACACTCCGGATGGCCTTAATTTAGTGCGTTCTGTAATCATGTTTGATTCATATCATTTTTCTTCTCAACTTCTGAAGGATAAACTTGATAGGTTAATAGATTTACCTGAAAGCATTGTAGACCTCCATAGACCTTTTGTAGATGAGGTATTTCTTATTGAAAACAATAAAGTATATCAACGTGAACTTGACCTTGTAGACGTATGGTTCGACAGCGGTGCCATGCCCTATGCACAATGGCATTACCCATTTGAAAATAAAGAAAAATTTGTTGAATCATTCCCGGCAAATTTTATTGCTGAAGGAGTGGATCAAACAAGAGGTTGGTTCTTTACTCTGCATGCAATTAGCACAATGATTAAGGATAGTTTAATAGATGAATTAAAAACCTTTGGTTTACCAACAGATAAAATTACCGGCGTTGCTTATAAAAATGTAATCTCAAACGGATTGGTGCTCGACAAAAAAGGCGAGAAAATGAGTAAGAGCAAAGGCAATGTGGAAGACCCATTTATATTGATGGACAAATATGGTATCGATGCTTTGCGTTGGTATATGATGTTCAATACCGACCCATGGGATAACTTAAAATTTGATACCGATGGTGTGGAAGAAGTACAACGAAAATTCTTCGGCACCTTATATAATGTTTATGGATTTTTTGCCCTGTATGCCAATATAGATAATTTCACTTTTGCCGAACCAGAAGTCCCTATCGACAAACGCCCCGAGATAGACCAATGGGTTCTGTCATTGCTCAATTCTTTGGTAGCTGATGTACAGAAAAACATGGACGACTACGAGCCCACCAAAGCTACCCGATTAATATATGATTTTGTAACCGAGCATTTGAGTAATTGGTACGTAAGACTTTGCCGTCGCCGTTTTTGGAAAGGTGAATATACCGAAGACAAAATTGCAGCCTACCAAACATTATATACTTGCTTGGAAACTGTGGCACTTTTAATGTCGCCCATTGCTCCATTTTATGCTGATAAGTTATTCAAAGATTTGAATGATGCGAGTGGAAAAAATCCAAGTCAGTCAGTGCATTTGGCTAATTTTCCAGAGGTTAATCAAAACTATATAAACAAAGGTTTGGAACAAAGAATGCAATTGGCACAAGATGTATCGAGTTTGGTATTGAGTATTCGCAAAAAAGCAAACATCCGTGTAAGACAGCCTTTGGAAAGAGTGGTAATACCTGTTTTAAATGCTGAGCTTGCAAATAGTTTAGAGCTAGTAAAAGATTTAATAGCCGGTGAAGTGAACGTAAAAAGTGTGCAAACAGCCACTGAAGAAAACCTGAAGTTTAATAAAAAAATAAAAGCCAATTTCAAATTATTGGGTGCCAAACTTGGTCCCCAAATGAAACTTGCGGCCAATGCAATCGCTGCAATGGGTCAAGCCGAAATTAATCAGTTAGAACAACAAGGTTTCTTCGATTTAGACTTGGGAGAATCAGTTTATTCATTGCAAATCAACGAGGTAGAGATACTTTCAGAAGATGTTCCGGGATGGCAAGTAGCCTCAAATGGTCGCTTAACTGTGGCATTAGATATCCACATCAGTGATGAATTGAAGTTGGAGGGCTTAGCAAGAGAGCTTGTAAACCGCTTGCAAAATCAGCGTAAAACACAAGGCTTCGATGTTACGGACAGGGTAATTGTCCACATACTACCTAATGACACTTTGCAAGAAGTTGTAGAAAAACATGGTGCGTATATTTGCAACGAAATTTTAGCGGAAAAGCTTTTATTCAACGCACAAATTTCTGAATCAGTAGAAGTTGATTTGGAAGATTTTAAAACTGCTGTGAGAATAGACCTTTTTAAAAATTAATAAAATTAAACAGAAATTATGGCCAATCACGACAATGAAATGAGACGCTACAGCGATGTTGACTTGAATATATTCAAGGAAGTAATAAATGGTAAACTTGAAGTAGCCCGCAAAGAACTTTCTCGTCTTTCAGAGCAATTAAAAAACTCTAATGCCAATGGTACCGATGATACTGCTGGAGGATATAGCAATATTGACGATGGCAGCAAAACTTTAGAGAAAGAACAATTGGGAATTATGGCTATGCGTTCTAAAAAGTTTATTGAAAACTTAGAAAATGCTTTGATTCGCATTTCAAATAAAACTTATGGTATATGCAGGGTAACAGGTAACTTAATTCCCAAAGAAAGATTGATGGCGGTTCCTCATGCTACACTTAGTATAGAAGCCAAAAATAATCAATACAAATAATTTCGCGATGAAAAAATTTGCAATGCCCTTGGCAGTAATTGCTCTGTTGGTTTTGCTCGACCAATGGTTTAAGTTTTACATAAAAACCTATTTTGTATTGGGCGAAGAAGTAAAAATAATGGGTGATTGGTTTCGCCTTTATTTTGTAGAAAATGAAGGAATGGCTTTTGGTCTCACCTTCGGCGGCGATAATAATGAGATAGGAAAATATATACTTACCTTTTTACGTATAATATTGGTATTTGGCGGATTCTGGTATTTGTATCGCACAGTTATACAAAATAAGCACAGGGGCTTTATAGCATGCGTAAGTCTAATTATTGCGGGTGCAATCGGTAATATTATAGATAGTATTTTCTATGGTGTTTGGTTTGCTGATATCAATACTTATGATGGGAACTATTTTCAAGGCCATGTGGTTGATATGCTTTATTTCCCTATGGTTAATGGCCACTTCCCCGATTGGTTCCCTATGTGGGGCAGCGAGGCTTTCACGTTTTTCAGTCCCATTTTCAATATTGCCGATTCTGCTATTAGCTTGGGGGTAATCACTATCATAATTTGTCAAAAAATATTCTTCAAAGAAGAGAAAGCTATAACTGATGATATAGAAACAAGCAATAATTCTCCAGAAGTAAGTGTGGAGGAAAACATATAATCTTATTTACGATGTACGATGTACGATTTACAGTGGTTGCGGTGGTTGGTCAAAAGACACAACCACAAGCAGCGGGCAAGCAATCTAGTACAAATAATCAAGCGTCGGCATACTTCGACTACGCTCAGCATCGCAACATCGTATATCGTACATCGCTATGATCTTCTTCGACCCCAAAAACATGCCGCCCATGCAGTTGCAAGCCTTATTGCAAGGAGCTGTTGCACCCAGGCCTATATGTTTTGCAAGTACTATTGATAAAGAAGGAAGAGCCAATTTAAGTCCGTTTAGTTTCTTTAATATATTCAGCAGTAACCCACCTATTTTGGTTTTTTCGCCCGCACGCCGAGTGAGAGATAATACAACCAAACATACTTTGGAAAATGTGATGGAAGTGCCCGAAGTATGCATTAATATGGTAAACCATGATATGGTATGGCAAACCAGTTTAGCAAGTACCGAATATGCAAAAGAAGAAGATGAATTTATTAAAGCGGGTTTTACTAAAGAAGACTCAAAACATATAAAACCATATCGTGTAAAAGAATCGCCTGTACAGTTGGAATGCAAGGTAAACCAAGTGCTCCCACTAGGTACAGAGGGCGGTGCAGGCAATTTAATTATATGCGAAGTAATATATATACATGTAAATGAAACTATATTATATCCCGACACAAGTATTATAGACCCGCACAAAATTGATTTGGTATCACGCATGGGCGGCGATTGGTATTGCAGGGCAAATGGTGATGCATTATTTGAAATAGAAAAGCCCGTTCGCAACAAAGGAATTGGTGTAGATCAAATTCCAAATAATATAAAAGAAAGCACCATACTTACAGGAAACGATTTGGGGCAATTGGGCAATGTGGAACAATTACCTAGCGAAGAATATATAATTGAGCATGGAAAAGTAGCAGAAAACAAATCAGCTACCGAAATACACATAATGGCTCACGAACTTTTATTGAATAGGAAAGTGAATGAAGCTTGGGCAATACTATTATATAGACAAAAGACGAAAGACAAAAGATAGCAGACCGTCATTGCGAGGAGGAACGACGAAGCAATCTAAAAAGAAGTAAAAAGCTAAAACTAGTCAATAATTAAAACTATATAACTTGTCTCCTACTTTCAAAATACAATTAGAAAACTGCGAAAAAAATTTCGGGCAACAAACTTTGTTCAAGCATTTGAATTATAGTTTTGGTCAGCCACAATCGTATGCCCTGCTAGGCCCCAATGGCACCGGAAAATCTACTTTGTTGGGAATATTATATGGATATATAAGTGCGAGTGCTGGTAAAATAACTTGGCAAATAGATGGTAAAAATATAGAACGCGAAGAAGTATATAAATATTGCTCTTTTGCATCGCCATATATGGAATTACCAGAAGAATTAACCGCATCTGAAATTTGGGATTTTCATTTTGCTTTAAAAGAACAAATCGTTCCTATTTCAAAAACAGAAGGTTTAGAAATTTGCAAACTAAACGCATCTGCCAACAAGCAAATCAAGAATTTCTCCAGCGGAATGAAATCCAGATTAAAATTAGCTTTGGCAGTTTTTTCAAAATCGCAAGCATTAATGCTGGACGAACCCTGCACCAATATGGACAAAGAAGGAATTACTACTTACCATCAGTTGCTGGATAAATATTTGAATAACCGCTTGCTTATTATAGCTTCTAACTTGCCCGATGAGTACGAACGGTGTGCGATACGGTTGGATTTAAATAGATAGATTTTATTTATACTTCATTTAATAAGTGAGATATAATTGTTAAATTCGCTCAATACCAAAAAAACCTTAACATTGAACTATTATCCAAACAAGTATATTTGCAGCCAATTTTTATTATGGTAAATAATATATGATAAGGGTAGGTGTATTTTTTGGTGGCAGCAGCCGCGAACGTGAAGTTTCATTTGCAGGCGGTCGTACTGTTTATGACAATCTAAATAAATCTATTTTTGAGCCCGTTCCCATTTTTGTGGATAGCTTTAATAATTTTTGCTTGCTCGACTGGCAATATATATACAAAGGTTCCATCAGAGATTTTTACCCGCCCACCAAGCATGTAGAAGCCAGTAAACACGGATTTCAAGTGTATGCTGATGCCCTAAACTTAACTACCAAAGAACAACAATTTGAGTTACTAAAAGAAATAGGAAAGCCCATACATGCCGAAGACCTAAAAGAGTTAATGGATATTGCTTTTTTATGTTTGCACGGCGGTATGGCCGAAGATGGCACTATACAGGGTTTATTGGAATGGCAGGGCATACCTTATACCGGAAGCGGTATATATGCATCGGCCGCCGGAATCAATAAAAAAATACAGAAAGGCCTACAGCACTTAGCTCAATCCAACACTGCAAGTGCTGTATTTGTGGAAAGAGACCAATGGCTAACAGGCGATAGAAAATTATATTTTGATCAGATAGCAAAAACCATCGGGTTCCCATTTGTGTGCAAGCCCGCTACACAGGGTAGTTCTATCGGGGTTTCGGTAGTTGATAAAAAGGATGGCTTCGAGGCATTTGAGAGAGCCGCAAATAAGGCATTTTTTATTGAAACCTTGTCAAGAAATGATTGGTTTGCCTTTTCAGAAAGCCAGAAGGAGCAATATATACGTCGCTTAATTGATATTAGAGAAGGGCTAGGTTTACCCGTGCTGGTAGATGGCAAAGTATTATACAATCCTCAGGAATTAATGCAGTTTCTAAACCGTAAACTGCGTGCTGTTGAAATTATTGAATTGCAAGCTATTGGCACAGAAAATACTTTAATAGTTGAACAGTTTATTGACGGTAAAGAGTTTTCGTGTATTGTAATACAAGATGAAGAAGGAAACCCTATAGCGTTGCCCCCTACTGAAATTATAAAGAAAAGAGAAGTATTTGATTATCGCTCCAAATATTTACCCGGGCTTATTCGCAAAATAACCCCAATAGATTTGCCCTCGGAAACCATTGATGAAATACGCAAACAATGTTGCGAAATGTTCAACCTTTTGCGATGCCAAGTTTATGCCCGCATTGATGGTTTTATAACACCCAAAGGGAAAATATATTTGAATGACCCCAACACCACAAGTGGTATGATGCCTTCTTCTTTTTTCTTCCACCAGGCGGCAGAGATTGGTCTTAACCCATCACAGTTTCTTACTTATATTATAAGAACTTCATTGCAACAACGCCTATCAACTTGGGGGAACGCTGGCAATATGTTCCTATTGCTCAAAAAACTAGATTTAAAAATAGAACAGGCCCAACTAAATGAAACCGAAAAAATAAAAGTAGCTGTAGTAATGGGCGGCTATAGCAGTGAACGACACATATCTGTTGAAAGCGGACGAAATGTATATGAGAAACTAGCTAGTAGTAGCAAATATTTGCCTGTGCCTTTATTTTTAACCGGCAACGAGAAAAAACATACGCTATATATGTTGCCTGTTAATATGATGCTGAAAGACAATGCGGATGACATACGTGATAAAATTGGCAATGATAAGGAGAACCCCATTCTCAAAAAAATTAGAAAAGAATGCGAAACAATCACGCTGAAGTATACCGGTAACCAACACTTAGCCAAGTGTATCAAAATATCGAATAAAGATTTACCAGCAATGGTATCATTTGTATTTATTGCCCTACATGGGCGACCAGGCGAAGATGGGGCTTTGCAAATGGAACTTGACAAACTTGGGCTACCCTATAATGGTTCTGGGGTTGAGAGTTCGCGTGTTACTATCAATAAATTTGAAACCAATAATATTCTACGAGAAAATGGTTTCCAAATGGCCGATAGTTTCCTGATTGAGAAAAAAGAATGGCTGCAAAACCAAACTGTTACCCTCAAATTAGCCAAAGCACGTATCGGCTTCCCCATGATTGCCAAACCACAAGATGATGGTTGCAGTTCGGCTGTAAAAAAAATAAATAATGAAAGCGAGCTCGCTGCATTTATAAGTTTGATGTTTAGGGACCAACCCGAGATTACACCCAAACAGGCTGAATCTTTAAACTTGAAACCGAAAGAAGAGTTCCCCCAAAAGAATGTGGTATTACTTGAAACTTTAATTAACAAGGGTAATGCAAAACACTTTCTAGAAATAACAGGGGGCCTTTTAACACATTATGATAAAGATGGCAAAATAAAATATGAGATGTTCGAACCAAGCGAAGCATTGGCGGGCGAAGCCATATTAAGCCTCGAAGAGAAATTTTTGGCGGGCGAGGGTCAGAATATTACGCCTCCCCGTTTTTCAAAAAACAAACACGATCAAAAAGCTATTTCAAAAACAGTAAAAGCTGAATTGAAGCGTGCTGCCAAGTTATTAAAGGTAGAAGGGTATGCCCGAATTGATGCTTTTGTAAAAATACATAACAATAACGAGGTTGAAGTTAATATTATAGAACTTAACTCTTTACCAGGTATGACGCCTGCCACCGCTATCTTTCACCAGTGTGCACTAAATGGTTATAAGCCTTATGAATTTATTGATAATATTATAGGGTTTGGCATAGAGCGGTTGGCAAAGAAAAGCCAAGATTTATAAAGCTTCTTTCACTTCTTAGTGCCTATATTTTCCTGTTTATAGTACAGGTGTATATAATTATTTGCAAAAAAGGAAATATAAAGTATTTATTACTAAAAAAGTTCAATACATTTGTAGTCAAAACAAAATACAAATAATTAAACATGAAATCACTTTTTACTAGATTCATTACCTTGCTATGCTTGTCTATAATGACAACCGCTGCTTGGTCTCAGCTAAATTTTAAACCTACAAATGCTGGAAACTCTTCTGGCACATGGAGTAATTTAGGCTCAAATGGTACCTCGATTTCCATGGCTAACATGGATAATGCAAACTCTTCTGCCACTTCAATTGGTTTTAATTTTGATTACAACGGCACTAGTTACACTGATTTTATTGTAAACACAAATGGTTTTATTAAGTTAGGTACCACAGCCCCGTCTTCTACTTCATTATTCTATAACTCTGCTGTAGCTACAACAGGCAATGGGGCACTTAATAGTGCAAATGGGAGTGATGTAGACATACTTGCTGTATTTAACCACGACCTTGAACAAGGTAGCGGTACTGCTGATATTAGTTATGAAGTTAGCGGATCTTCTCCTGATAGGGTTTGCACCATTCAATGGGATAATTTTCGTGATAAAACCACCACTCCTGCTATCCAATTTGACAACTTCTCTTTTCAAATTAAACTGTTTGAAACGAGTAACAAAATCCAATTTGTTTATGGTCCCTTTATTGCTTCGAGCAATGCTGCAAGTGCTAAATTTATAGGTGTAGGACTAAAAGGATCGAGCAACGCGGTTAAAGATGTAATTGTGGTTAACAAATCTTCTGCTACAGTATGGTCGCAAGCCATCTTTCTTCAAGGACATTATACTGGAAATGCACATAATGTTCGCAATGCTGTGCTGCCAGATAAAGGACGTACTTATGAATTCTATCCAACACAACAGTTTGATTTGGCTGTGTCCAATTTGTATACACTAGGCAAGATGCCAATCCCTTTTGCAGTGCCACAACCCACTAAGGTTAAAATTTTCAATACTGGTTCCGACACTATGGGTAATTTCTATGTTTATCTGCAATCGAAAGGAACTAACAACTATCTCGATTCTGTTTTTGTTAGTTCAACTCTTAACTCTGGCGATTCTGTGTATGTTAGATTTGATAATTTTACTGCAAATGCTTACGGCAGGGATACAATCATAGCCTATATTGATACCGATATGAACAATACCAATAATTCTAAAAGTTTCAATCAGGATGTAAACTTAAATTCATTTAGTTATTCTGAGCCCAATACGCCCCCAAGCGGAGGTGTAGGCTTCCCAAATGGCAGTACGGGAGACTTTGTTGCTAAATTTCACACGGCAAAAAATGCACAGGTAAATCAGGTAAAAATAAACTTTTTAACAACGGGAGAACCATTTAAAATTGGAATATGGTCTATTAACAGCAGCACTGGGCGACCAAATTCATTGTTATGGTCATCGGCAACTGCATATACCAATGGTGGATTATCAGTTGTTTCTGTTAACCCTCCCGTTGGTGTTAATGGAGATTTCTTTGTGGGTGTAAAACAAACTGGAACAACTAATGTTGGATTTGCCTTTCAAAATGAATCACAAATTAGAGATAGTGTGTTTTATTCTGCCGGACCAACAGGCAATAATAACTGGACAGACTTTATATCATACGGAGGTACTTTTCGTTTTATGATCGAGCCGCGTGTAATGATTGCTCGCGATTTGGGTGTTGTTAAACTAGTAGCACCAGCATTTGACACTTGTATGGGTGCACGCAAAATGGATATGATATATCAAATTCAAAATTTAGGTAGTGATACCCTTGATTTAAGTGTCGATAGTTTTACGGTATATGCAAACGTTGTTACACCAAACTTTGATACACTTACATTCCCGGCTTATACCCAATCAGTAGGAAAACTCTATCCCAATGATACCATGAATATAACCATCAGTGACACCTTAGATATGGAACAGAATGGCGACTACTATTTTTGGGCAAGTGTGAGACTCCCAAGTGATAGCAATTTCATAAATGATACTTTGGATATGGTGAAACTTACCTCAACAAATCCAGTGGCAATTAATCAGTTCGTAGGGGGCAGCATGGTGCTTTGCTCGGGCGATACGGCGATACTAAGTGCGGGGCAGAGCAGTGGAGTTATATTCCAATGGTATAATGGTCCAAAGGCTATTAGCGGAGCAACTGACACCGTATTTTATGCTACTGTACCAGGGAAATATTATTGTTTAGTTACAAGCGGGCTAGGTTGTAGCCTCTTTTCAGATACAATCACCATCAAGAACCATCCTAAGTTAAAAATAAATGCAATCCAAACTGCAAGTTCTATTTGTAATGGAGATAGTGTGCTGATTATAGATGCCTACACAAAAAACTATGTTTACCAATGGTACTACAATGGTAATATGATAAGCGGAGCAACTGATACTTCAATTTATGCAAAACAAGCGGGCAGTTACTACCTAGTAGTAATCGACACCAGTACGGGTTGCAAAGCCACCTCTGGAACATATACTATTAGTTCAAGCACCACACCTACTGCGTCTCTTAAAGCAAATGGTTCAACTAAATTTTGTATGGGCGATAGCGTTCAACTTGATGCGTCAGCATCTTCCAATGCCACCGTATATAAATGGTTCTTCAACAATAGCCTCATAACGGGTGCCTCTCAGTCAACTTACTATGCAATGGCTGCGGGCGATTATACGGTACAAGTATTTAACAATAGTGGTTGTAACGATATGAGTAAAGCTGTTGCCGTATCTGTTGACTCTCTGCCCAATTCTACAATTTCTGCAAGTAGCAAAACCACCATTTGCGATGGAGACAGCATCTCGCTTTCAGCACCTGCGGTATCTGGCAGCACCTATCAGTGGTATGAATCCAATAAGGGAATACTAAATGGCAGTACATCTAATACCTATAGTACCATATTTGAAGGAGATTATTACTGTGTTATAATAAACAGCAATGGATGTAAAGCCACATCTGCGGTTACCTCTGTAATTGTTATCCAATCGCCCTATTCATTTGTTAAACAACCTTCAAGCAGCCAAAAATGTCCAGGTGATAGTATTTTATTAAATGCAACAACCATAATAGGTGGAACCTATCAGTGGATGTTTAATGGCAATAATATAGCCAGTGCCACCGATTCCATGTATTATGCGAAACTTCAAGGCGATTACAGTGTGAAAGTGACCAACTCAAATGGTTGTGTAAGTACTTCTATTAATAGCATTTCATTGTTCTTTACCGGCGGCCCCAATCCTCAGGTATCATATAGCGGAAGTAATGATTTCTGCGAAGGTGATAGCCTTATGCTGGCTGTTACTTCTAGCAGTCCTCAATCATTCCAATGGAGAAAAAATGGTGTGGATATAGCGGGCGAAACTGGCCAAACTTATATGGCTAAAACCAGTGGCAAATACTCTTGCTATGTAGTAAATACTTTGGGCTGTGGAGGAGCTTCAACTGACACCACTATTACCGTAAACCCCAAACCCGTTCCTACCATTACAAGAAATGGAAATATCTTGTCTGCCAGTTCTGCAACTGGGTGGTCATACCAATGGTACCAAGGTGCTACAGCAATTGCCGGTGCCACCAGCAAAGATTATACACCACCTGCAAGTGGAAACTATATGGTTACTGTTACTGACGCGAACGGATGTGTAGGTAGCTCTACCTTATATAACTTTATTGGCATTCAACTACCCTCGTTCATGAATGCCGCCAATATATGGCCCAACCCTTCGACCGGAGAATTTAATTTAGCTGTAAATCTTAATTCAAATCAACGTGTTAGTTTGAAGGTAATTGATATGATAGGTAAAACCACGCTAGACTTGGGAATAAACAATTTGCAAAAAGGTGCAAACAATATCAATATTAATTTAAGTGATGCCCCTAAAGGTGTTTATCTTTTACAGTTCAATACTGCTGACAACCAAACTACATTCAGACTTATTAAAGAATAAGCAAAATAATCCATTATACAAAGGGGTAAGCAATTGCCCCTTTTTTATGCCCTGTTTCTGATACGAAAAGTTTATCAGAAAAATATTTTCAAAACTTTGTTGTCTGAATCGGAAATATGTGCTACTTTTGCCGTCCCAAAAAAATATCCACATACTAAAGTGATTGAATTAAGTTATAAAACAGTTTCTGCCAATAAGCAAACCATAAACAAGTCTTGGTTTGTAGTAGATGCAGAGGATCAAGTACTAGGCCGTGTCAGTACACAGATTAGCAATGTTCTTCGTGGTAAGCACAAACCTGACTTTACCCCACATGTTGACTGTGGCGATAACGTAATTGTTATCAATGCAGAAAAAATAAAGTTGACTGGTAAAAAAATGGCTGAGAAAGTTTACACACGTCACACTGGCTATCCAGGTGGTCAACGTTTTACTACTGCACAAGAAATGTTGGACAAGCACCCAACCCGTATTATAGAAAAAGCCGTGAGAGGCATGTTGCCAAAAACTAAATTGGGTGATGCCATATACGGTAACCTATTTGTATACGCAGGCACTGAGCATCCTCATGCTGCACAACAACCCAAAGCTCTTAAATTAATAACAAAAAAATAAGGTAAATGGAAAAACTTACCACATCTGGACGCAGGAAAACAGCCGTAGCTAGGGCTTTTATGTCAGTTGGTTCTGGCAGCCTCAGCATTAATGGCCGCACCTTAGAAAATTATTTCACTACAGGACCACATCGCTACCAAGTGATGTTGCCCTTTGAAACTACCAATACAACTGGCCAATTTGATGTAATGATCAATGTGGACGGAGGTGGTGTATCAGGTCAAGCAGAAGCTGTAAGACTTGCTATTGCCAAAGCGTTGGTAGAAAGCAACGAAGAATATAGAACCTTACTTCGTGCCAAAGATTTGCTCACCCGCGATTCACGTATGGTTGAGCGTAAAAAACCAGGTCGTAAAAAAGCCCGTAAAAGGTTCCAATTCTCTAAACGTTAATATTACAGCTACAACAACAACTATATGTCAAGAGTTTCAACAGAACAATTGCTCGATGCCGGAGTTCACTTTGGTCACCTTACCCAAAAGTGGAATCCCAAAATGGCTCCATACATTTTCATGGAGAAAAATGGTATCCATATTATCGACCTTAATAAAACACAGGCCAAGCTTGATGAAGCTAGCAATGCGTTAAAAAACATTATCAAATCTGGTAGAAAAGTAATGTACGTGGCTACTAAAAAACAAGCTAAAGAACTTGTTACCTTAGAAGCTAAGCGTGTTAACATGCCTTTCGTTACTGAGCGTTGGTTAGGTGGTATGCTTACCAATTTCCAAACTATCCGTAAATCAGTAAAAAAGATGCAGACTTTGGATAAAATGTCTACCGATGGTACCTATGCCAGCATCAATAAAAAAGAACGCTTAATGGTAGAACGCGAAAAGATAAAACTTGAGCGTTTACTAGGTGGTATCTCTGATATGAACCGCTTACCTGCTGCTTTAATTGTAGTTGACATTATGCGTGAGCATCTTGCTATTGCTGAAGCACAAAGACTTAATATACCAACATTCGCTATCGTTGATACCAATTCTGACCCTACAGAAGTTGACTTTGCCATTCCAGCTAATGATGATGCTGCAAAATCAATCGCTATTATAGTGGGAGCACTTACCGATTCGATAGTAGAAGGAATGCAGGAACGCAAACGCGATCGTGAAGAAGAGCAAGACCAAGAAGCAGCGGTTGAAACCAAAGCCGAAACCAAAGAGACCGACACAGCAGAGTAAAACCCGCTCAATATAATATTTATGGGTTTAGCTTGAAACGGTTAAGCCCATTTTTTTTAATTCCCCAACCAAAAAAATATTAAACAATGACAACAATGAACATTACAGCAGCAGACGTAAACAAGCTTCGCACTATGACCGGTGCTGGTATGATGGACTGCAAAAAAGCTTTGACCGAAGCTAATGGCGACTTTGATGCAGCCGTTGATTACCTACGCAAAAAAGGACAAAAAATTTCTGCAAGTCGCAGCGATAGAGATGCTAAAGAAGGTGCAGTAATTGCCCAAACCAGTGCCGATGGCAAAACCGGTGTGATTGTATCGCTTAACTGCGAAACTGACTTTGTAGCCAAGAACGAAGACTTCGTAAACTTTGCCAAAGAAATTACCACCCTTGCTTTAGATAAACAACCAGAAAATCTAGAAGCTTTGAAAGCTTTGGAGCTTAATGGCCTTAGCATTGCCGACAGACTTACTGAACAAGTAGGAAAAATAGGTGAGAAGATAGATATCAATCGCTACGAAATACTTCATGCAGAGGGTGTAGCTGCTTATATACACGGATCGAACAGAATGGGCGTGCTTGTAGCAATGAACCAAGCTGCCAATGACACTACCACCGCTGCCGGTAAAGACGCCGCCATGCAAGTAGCTGCCATGAACCCGATTGCTGTAAATGCTGACGGTGTAGACCAAGAAACCATCAGACGTGAAATTGAAGTAGGCAAAGAACAAGCCCGTGCCGAAGGAAAACCTGAAGAAATGCTTGAAAAAATTGCTCAAGGTAAATTAAACAAGTTCTATAAAGACAGCACTTTGCTTGCCCAAGAGTTTGTGAAAGACGGCTCTAAAACTGTTGCTCAAATGCTTGATACTTCTAGCAAAGGATTGACTATTTCAGAATTTAAGAGAGTGGCTTTAGGATAATCAAGAATCATAGCTTATCAGGTGGAAACACCTCACAGCAAATATAAATACCTAACGCTACAGCACACCATATATAAAAAAACTCCAACTCAAAACAGTTGGGTTTTTTTTATTGTTACACTATTGCAAGGGAAGAAAAATGATTAGACCTCTTTCATAATTCACAATAGTTTGGACAAAACTTTTATGCGGTTGCTTTTCGTATTCAAAATTTCTGTATAAACTTTTAATATGAAATGGGAAGAAATAAAACATATAATACCTGCTGTATTTAAGCGACTGGTGGGTGTTCACAAAGAAACCTTTGAAAAAATGGTTGAGGAGATTATCAGAATAAAGCCACCTTCAGCACATAAGATATCAGGTAATATGCGTGGGCCAAAGCCAAAATTAAGTGTCGA
>JANYDJ010000032.1 GCA_025363675.1 Flavobacteriaceae bacterium
ACCAGCTGCAGCAGTAACCCACTGCACACCAACCGATAGTTGATCGCCTTCCTATTATTAGAAAACAAAAAGGCCAAGCCCAGTATTACGATAATGCCTAAAATACCTGTCATAAATTGTGAGGCAAGAATAATACAGAAACGGGGGATTGCAAAATGGGGGTCGGGATTTAGCATTCAGGATTCGGGGGCTGACACAGGTTTGTTACCTCAATGCCAATCTGAGCGGAGTCGAAGATGGGTTCGGAGGGAGATGTTTCAGTAATGTTATAATATGATAGTTCTTGGTTTGTCGCCCTTTGATAAACTCAGGGTGACAAAAGAGATTCAATCTTGATCTGAAGTTACCTTTACATCTTCTTTTATAATGTTTGTATTTATCTTTGTCAATAATAGTGTATATAACAAATAAATTTCATCGTCACTATAAATATTACAAGAATATGCAGTTTCACTACTATATGGCTGTAATTTGGCCATAAAATCTTCCGCACTAGTTTTAAACAATATATCAATCCTATTATCTACTATGTTATAGTTAATATACTTTATCCTTTTTAATTCATAATATTTCTTCTCTATGTTATCCTTTTGTCCATGGACAGTTCCCAATTTAATTTGTCCTTTATAAATTGTACAATTTGTTGCTATAGATTGATGTTCCGAATTATTTACCTTAACTTCTAATGTCCATTTCCCATCCATTAAATTGATATCATAAGGGTCTACTATTTGTCTCTGTTTTCGCTGTGATTTAACTTCTTCAACCTTTTCAAATTCCTTGCTTTCATTCTCCTTTAAAACTTTATAAGCTCTTTCATCCCTTTTGTTATCTTGTTTTATTTCAAATGCCCATACATTTAATAAATTAATTATGTAAACATATATTAATGCACTTGCAAAAGGCAATATTAAGATACTAAACAAATTCATTTGTTCCGAAACAACAGAAAGAAAATCTTCAATTCCACCTTGTTCAATATTGTATTTGAATATTAAGATCCACACTCTCCAATTATATATAAACCAAGCAAATAAAAATGCAGAAGAGAAGGGTTGTTTAAACCTATCATTCATCATATTGTTAATCCACTCAGTTCCCATATTTATTATATTTTTTCTTTTATTAATATTTCAATCGCAGTATTTTTTTCCTGGATAATTTTTAAAGCATTGAATATAATTTTATCCTTTATCTCTTTATATATATCGGTTTGATTTGTTTGTTTTGTTTTTAATAACTCACCAATGTGGGCATGCATATCGGTAATTAATCCTATAAATGTTTTATAAATGTCTTTTTCATAAGATAAATGTAGTCCTATTTGTATTTCTGAACTAGCACAATCTGAACTAATTCTATATGCCACATTTAATGCATCTGTATCTCCTTTCTCCATTTCATTACTGAATCTTGATAAATGAGCAATCAGTAAACTAATATTTGTATCGTACAACCTTACCATTTCTTTAAACTCATCTAGCCATTTCTGCTTTATGTCTATCATCAATTGCTTTTCAGTAATTTTATGTTGGCTTGCTATTGTCCTTTCAACAGATTTAATAGTAGTCTCAGTATTCTTCTTTGTTGTTTTGTACGTAACGTAAGCTGTAATAGTCATTGCTGTAATACTTACTATTGCTGCAAGTAAAGGAGCCAACCACACCATTACACTTTCATCCTTCTTCTCTCCCACCATCTCAATTTTTACATTATTTGGAAATACAATTTTCGCACTATCAGCAAAGCAAAACCTGCTACTCAATAAAAATAACAGTAAAGTATATAGTAGAATTTTGTGTTTCATATAAGGCTTAATAAATATTTATTTTCCTCACAAATGTATAAGGTTTTGATGATGTTTGCAAAAAATAAAATAAATCTCTAAATTTGCAATCCCATGCAAACCCGTACCCTAAAACTAACCGACAGTTTCATAAACATACTTGTGAACCTTCCTGAAAATGGAATGGGCTATCAGCTAGTGAAAGTAATTTTGAAAAGTGGCAAAGTGTTACATAAACACAAAGTTCTAAACTCGGAATTATTAATGTTAGAAGAAAACGAAAATATTAATATTATAGATATTGATAAGATAGAATTGGAGAATAATAAATAAGTTTATCCACCTTGTGGTTGGTGGGGACACCATAACTGTCCGGAAGATTTGTAGTCTGTTCATGTCACGTCCCCAAAGGGACTTCAGCTTTTTACATATATGCTTTTTACCAATGTTTTTGCCCCTAAAGGGGCTGTATTTATAAGTACCAGAGGGACGTGACATTGGTAAAAAACAGAACCACTCCAAACCAAGTCCCTTTGGGGACGTGACAAAATAGATCTTCCGAACACCTGTGACGGGGACACCGACCACGGACAAAATGCATTGCGTTTCAGGTTGGTGAAAACACCAAACATGGGGCAGATGTATATAATAATCCTGCCCATCCTTCAATCCTAAAAAATCCTGTTTCAGACAGCGAGAGAATGTGCGGCCGCATGAGGGATAGAAGCGGAAAGCCCACAGCGGAGGCTTCCGTAGCGAGGACTTGCAGCGGATAGCCCGACCCACGCTTCGTGGGGCATGCCCAAGTTATTATATATTTGGAGCAGATAAAACAATATATCACTTTTCAAGTTGGTGAAAACACCAACCTGGGGCAGGAATATAAAGATTTAAGAACAAGGAATATTGATTAGCGATTTTTGAAGTATTAAATCCGTGTCATCTGTGTAATCTGTGATTCAGACAAAAACCTAAAAACATAACCCCCACTATATTGTTATAATAACTACAGGTTACCCGATAGCATTTTGAAACTATATAATGCATTAATAAATAGCAATATCTATATATCCCTTGCGGCTGTTTCGCTTACTATTGGCACACAAATTCAACTTGGGATGGAACCGCAGTGGCACCCGTATTTGTTTATTATTTTCTTCGCTACTTTATTTGAGTACAATTTACACAGACTTATTACCATTACCACCAAAAAAGAAGCTCTAAACCAAGACAAGCACAAATGGGTGCGTGATAATTTGAAAGCGTTTTATTTACTGATGATTTGTTCGGCCATTGGTTTTATTTGTGTAGTTTTTCTAGCTAAAAAAGAAGTATTGATGGCATTGGCACCTATAGCTTTACTTACTTTATTTTATTCAGTGCCATTTACAGAAAAAATCAATTCGCCACTGCGAAAACTTAGACTGAGAGAAATTCCTTATTTAAAAATATTTTTAATTGCCGTGGTATGGTCCAGTTCTACTATACTATTACCTATTATACAAACCACGCAAACATTTAATAATTATGATATAATAGCCATGCTTGCAGAACGTTTCTTTTTTGTTTTCGCTATCACCATTCCATTTGATATTAGAGATATAGAAGTTGACAAAAAAGCGGGTTTGAAAACTATTCCTTTATTGCTTAGTGAAAAAAAATCGCTGAGGGTTTCTTATATATTATTGCTTATTTTTTTTATAATTGCATTGGTCCATTACCATAATTGGTATATGATAATAGCATTGGCAATTTCAACAATTACTACCATGATATTTTTAGGTGCTAAAAAAATAAAAATGCTAACACACTACCATTACGGAATTATAGACGGAACCATGCTACTACAGGGATTACTGGTATTAGCATTCTACTATATTTCAATACTATAATAACAAACTACAATGACAAAAAATAATTTACATAATGGTATACCGGTTTCCATTTCGTTGGATCCGTTACTGGAAAAAGAAAATATAAAAGCTAAGAAAACCTATAATAAAAAACGTTCATTCACCATTGCTATTATAGCTATTTTAATTGCAATTTGTGTGAGCTTTATAGCCAAACTATTGGTATACCTCATAGACTTATTTACCAATATATCTTTCTATGGAAAATTCTCTATAGAGTCTGCAAGCCCGGCACATAATACTTATGGATTATTTGTTATCATAGTTCCCGTAATAGGTGGATTGATAGTAGGACTTATGGCATACTATGGATCGAAAGCTATACGCGGGCACGGCATACCCGAGGCGATGGAACAAATACTAACCAACCAAAGCAAAATAAAACCTGCTATTACTTATTTGAAACCACTCTCCGCAGCTATATCCATTGGTACAGGCGGACCATTTGGAGCCGAAGGACCTATTATAGCTACAGGCGGAGCATTGGGTTCCACCATAGGGCAACTATTAAAAATAACACATAACGAACGAAAAATTTTATTGGCCGCAGGAGCTACTGCGGGTATGTCAGCTATATTTGGCAGCCCTGTTGCGGCTATATTATTGGCGATAGAATTATTATTATTCGAATTCTCTCCACGTTCATTTATACCCGTTGCACTGGCTTGTATTACCGGTGCTGCGGGTCATCATTTATTGTTTGAAGACGGTGTGGTATTTCCAATGGGTATAATAATAGAAACACCTACCAATATGGCATTGGTATATTATAGTATTATGGGAATTATTATAGGTATATTATCTGTAATAGTTACCAAAGTGGTATATGCTATTGAAGATGGTTTTGAAAAGCTACCTATCCACTGGGCAGTGTGGCCGGCCATTGGCGGACTAGCGGTGGGCATTATCGGCTACTTTGCACCACGAACTTTGGGTGTAGGTTATAATAATATCATAGATTTAATATCGGGAAATTTATCATTTAATATTATAGTAAGTTTATGTATATGGAAATTTGTTTCGTGGGCTATCTCCCTAGGTAGTGGTACATCGGGTGGAACGCTTGCACCTTTATTAACTATTGGCGGGGCAACCGGAGCATTGCTCGGCACACTTATTATACAATGGTTTCCCGCATCAGGAGTTACTATTCCCCTGGCGGCATTAGTAGGCATGGCAGCCATGTTTGCAGGGGCATCGCGTGCATTTCTAACTTCTATAGTTTTTGCACTAGAAACCACAGGACAAGCGAATGCACTATTACCTTTATTAGCTACTTGTACTTCATCCTATTTCCTATCATTTTTTATGATGGATACTACCATAATGACAGAAAAAATTGCACGCAGAGGTGTAAAAACGCCCCACTCGTATGAGCCAGATGTATTGGAAAAACTAAATGTGGAAGATGTGGTAAAAACAAATAGTATTATAATAAGCGAAAGTAATACGATACAAGAAGTGCGAAACTGGGTAAGTGAAAAAAATCACCACCAAAACAATTATTATATAGTTTCTAATAACGAAGGGGCTTATAAAGGTATACTGAGTGCACTGCATTTATATAGCAATAAGCATAAACCAGAAGACACCATAAGTTCGCTTATTGAGCAGCACAACAATATATATATAAAGCTAGATGACACCCTACGCACTGCTGTAGAAACAATGGCTACAGAAAACATTGATGTGCTCCCCGTTACAGCAAAAGAAAGTACAACTATTATAGGCACGCTATCCTACCACGATATTATAGCAAGCTATAAACACGGCATTGATGAACATGAAAAAAAAGAACCACATATTTCGTTGCGGAAAAATGTGCTGAAGGTTTTGAAATTGGGGAAGGCTGGGAAAAGGTGATCACGTTTCAGGTTGGTGAAAACACCAACCTGCGGCAGAACCTGGGGCAGAATATATACTAATCCTGTCAATCCATCAATCATTTTTAATCGTGTTCAGACAGCGAGAGAATGTGCGGCCGCATGAGGGATAGAAGCGGAAAGCCCACAGCGGAGGCTTCCGTAGCGAGGACTTGCAGCGGATAGCCCGACCCACGCTTCGTGGGGCATGCCCAAGTTATTATATACTTTTAGCAATAGAATAATATATCAGGTTTCACGTTGGTAAAAACATCAACCTGAGGCAGGATCGCGTTTCAACCTGAGGCAGAATCTGTGATCCATAAAAAAATAATCGATAAAACTGCAATTGTTTTGCTTACTTTTTCATCATATATTTGTGCTATGATTATTGAACTGAGTGTTAAAGATAGCAAAGCCAAAAGTTTTATTTCCTTTTTGAAGGAACTTGATTTTGTGAAAATAAACAACAAAACCAAGGAAGCTAAACTAACCGATGCCGATGTGATTTTTGGTATTGGGAAACCCGCCTCAGACAAACAACTGAAAGAATATCTATCTTCATCAGACTCGCAGGAAGTAAAAGAACTTAATGAAGTGTGTGAGGATGTGATTGCTTATTTAGATAAAAAGAGCAAATGAGGGTTTTATTAAAAAGACAACCTCAAATTGCCATAGCTTCTATTGCTAGTTATATTGAAACAAAAAACACACCTGGAAGTGGTGAACGTTTTATTGTAAAATTCAGGAAATTTATTCAGGAATCTGCAAAAGAAAAAGTAAAGTATGCCCTATGCAACTACGCTGTACTAGCGTCGTTCAATTATAGTTGCCTAATTTTTAACAAGTGGGTAATTGCTTTCTCCATTGAAAAAAATGTAATGACAATACATACAATTATACATGGGTCGTTATTAAAGTAATCGTAAGAAATCTACTATTTATTCCTTCACCCACCTTTTTTACACACACTTAAAAAATCCACTTCCCCGCCTTACTTTTGCACGATAGTACAGAATAAAAAAAATGGCTAAAGTAACCATAGACGGAAAATCGATTGAAGTGCCTGATGGCACTACCATACTGAACGCAGCCCGCATGATAGGTGGCGATATTGTGCCCCCTGCCATGTGCTATTATAGTAAACTAAAAGGCAGTGGTGGCAAGTGCCGCACCTGCTTGGTTGAGGTAAGCAAAGGCAGCGAGAAAGACCCCCGACCCATGCCCAAACTTGTGGCCAGCTGCAGCACACCTGTAATGGACGGCATGGAAGTGGGAAGCAGCAGCAGTGCCAAAGTGCAAGATGCGAGAAAAGGGGTTACGGAATTTTTATTACTGAACCACCCGCTGGACTGCCCTATATGCGACCAAGCCGGCGAATGCGACCTGCAAGACCTTGGATACAAACATGGATTGGTAAGCACACGCACCGATGAAGAACGCCGCACTTTTGAGATGGAAGATATTGGCGATAAAATAAAACTACACATGAACCGCTGTATACTATGCTACCGCTGTGTATATACCGCCGACCAAATAACTGATAACCGCGTACATGGTATACTAAACCGTGGCGACCACAGTGAAATTAGCACTTATATACATAATGTTATTGATAACGATTTCTCGGGAAACGTGATTGATGTATGCCCCGTAGGTGCGTTGACTGATAAAACTTTCCGCTTTAAAAGCAGGGTATGGTTTACCCGCCCCATGGATGCTCACCGCAATTGTGACAAGTGCTGCGGCAAAACTGCAGTATGGTTATTTGGCGATGAAGTGCTACGCGTAACTGCCCGCAAAGACCAATGGGGCGAGGTGGAAGACTTTATATGTAATACTTGCCGATTCGATAAAAAATCGCTAGCCGATTGGACCATTGAGGGCCCAAGAGCTATAGACAAACATTCGGTGATTGCACAAAATCATTATGAACTTCCGGAGCTTGAAAAAGTGAAAACTTTGAAATAAACTATTATAATAATTACCACATTATATCATGGATTTAATATTAGAAAAAAGTATATTAATTGTTGTTATATTTTCTATCACATTGGTGATTGCCATGTACAGCACCTATATGGAACGCAAAGTAGCCGCTTTTTTGCAAGACCGCATTGGGCCTGACAGGGCGGGGCCATTTGGTTTATTACAACCACTGGCCGATGGTGGCAAAATGTTTTTTAAAGAAGATTTTATTCCCGCAAATTCTGAACGTTGGTTATTTATATTAGGTCCAGGTATAGCGATGCTGACAGCCTTAATGACGAGTGCAGTTATTCCCTGGGGAACATCGATAGAAATGTTTGGAAGAAATATAAGTTTGCAAGTGGCCGATATTAATATAGGTGTATTATATGTGATGGGATTTTTGAGTATCGGAGTATATGGAATTATGGTAGGCGGCTGGGCATCGAACAATAAATATTCATTGATGGGGGCTATTCGTGCATCGAGCCAAATGATTAGTTATGAGTTGGCGATGGGATTAAGTATTATAGCCATAGTGATGATGAACGAAAGCCTAAGCCTAAGCGTGATTGCCCAAAAACAAGATGGCTGGCACTGGAATATATTATATCAACCACTCGGATTTTTAATATTTATAGTATGTGCATTTGCCGAAACTAACCGTGCACCATTTGACCTTGCAGAATGCGAAAGTGAACTGATTGGTGGTTATCATACAGAATATAGTAGTATGAAACTGGGCTTCTATTTATTTGCAGAATATATTAATATGTTTATATCAGCAACGATGATATCGACCTTGTATTTTGGGGCTTATAACTTCCCAGGCATGCATTACTTTGAAGGCAATACCTTGGCCATTTTGGGTGTGTTAGCTTTGTTTGCAAAAATATTCTTCTTCATATTCTTCTTCATGTGGGTTCGATGGACTTTACCCCGTTTTCGTTACGATCAATTGATGCACTTGGGATGGAAAGTTTTGATACCACTTGCTATAATAAACATGTTAATTACTGGCGGGTGGATTACTTATGTGTGGAAGTAGTTTGGTTGGCTATCCGCCGCGAAGAACCGAGAGCGTTTGGAAGAACTTATATATATATAATGTTTCGTCCCTACGGGACTTGAGAAATTTAGTATCTCTTTTTTTTACCAATATCACGTCCCTATGGGACTTATATATGTTTACCTATACTCATAGCAATATTTCACACTTATGGGACTTGAAGTCTAACCCCTTTAGGGGTGCGATATTGGTAAAAGAAAAAGGCGGAGACTGCAAAAGTCCCGTAGGGACGCAACATTGGTTCTGTGGCTAATATAATATATAAATGAAATTTGCCGACTATCCCATATCAACCGAACTAAAAAAGAGTATTATTGAAATAGGTTTTAGTCGCCCTACCGATATACAATTCAAATCGATTCCTGTTATATTAAAAGGGCAAAATATATTAGCCATTGCCCAAACAGGTACAGGAAAAACAGCAGCATTTGCTATACCTGTTATACATAGATTACAACGCAAACCCAAACACGATAAATACACAAAAAACATACGATGTTTGGTGATGCTTCCCACACGCGAACTGGCAGTGCAGATTGCAGAAGTATTTAACCAGCTTAGTAAATATACACAACTTAATATATTATGCCTGCATGGTGGCGTAGAGCAATGGCCGCAGATAGACAAGCTAGAAGGTGGCGTAGATATATTAATTTCAACACCCGGCAGAATGTTCGATTTGGTAAGCCAGGGATACATAAAACTGGATGCAGTAGAAGTTTTAATTTTGGACGAAGCGGATCAAATGCTCGACCTTGGTTTTATAAAAGATATAAGAGATGTGATCAAACTTTTACCGCATAAAAGACAAACTTTATTTTTCTCGGCCACTATAGATAAAGAAATAAAAAAGCTGGCTTATGCTATTGTCGATAATCCAATTCGTATACATATATCTCCCAAAAATCCGGTATCGAAAAATGTAACACATACCGTTGCATATATAGGAATGGATGATAAAAGATTTTTCTTGGAACGCTTGGCTACAGAGGCTCCTGAGAGTAAAATATTGGTTTTTGTAAGAACAAAAGTGCGTGCCGAACGCGTGCACCAAGCTATGCAGAGAGTAGGTATTACAAGCCTAACTATGCATGGCGACAAAGAACAAGATGCACGCCAATCAGCCATGACTGATTTTAAAAGTGATAAAGTAAAAATGCTTATCGCCACCGATGTAAGTGCACGCGGAATTGATATATCGAAAGTAGATTATGTGATAAACTACGACTTACCCGAACTGCCCGAAAACTATGTGCATCGTGTGGGTAGAACTGGTCGTGGGGTGTTGAAGGGGCATGCCGTTTCTTTTTGCAGTCCTGAAGAAAAACCTTTACTAGCAGCCATTGAAGAATATATAGGTGGCCCGATTGATGAAGTGAGAATTGATAAAACCGATTATGAAGCTACCTTAGATTTTTCGAAAGATGCGAATAATAATTGGAGTGCATTGATTAACGAAGCTATGAAAGCGGAGGAAGATCATCATAAGAAAAAGAAGAAATAATACCCCCTTAATAGTGCAGAGTAACGACGAAGCATCGCCGCGGCGAATAGCAAGGCGTACGCTCAATAGTTTCCTTTACAGAAATGAAAGCATAAATTATTATAATAAAAAATACCAAAACCATGGTATATAAAGTCACTTATAAACCCATACATTTGTGAAGTAAATAATTCTATATCATGAAAATAATAATCCTCATTTCCCTACTCATTTTTTGTGCAATTACTGCCACAAAAGCCCAGTTCCCATACACGCCCTTTCCGGCAAAACCTAGCGAAAGTATCAAATACAAAACTGCGGGTATCAAAACATGTAAACGTTACCAAGTAGATTCCGTATATAAAGATTCTGTATTGAAAGAGATATGGATGTATAATGCAATGGGGCGAGTAGAAACCGCCTACGAACTAGGAACCAATAACGACGGGGACCCCGATACAAGCTGCACCACCTATAATACTTATACTACTTTAGGTTATCCCCTTCGCTCCATGATATATGATAAAGAACAGGGTGAGATAATATCGCTAAACACTTATAATGCTGCCGGAAAAATATTGACCAAAGAAGTCGCAACCATCGACCCGCCCACTTATACTTATATATATGATGCTACTGGCAAAATAAAGGAAGTAAAGGTTACGCAAAAGCTGCCCGGCATGGACAAAGATGGCAACTTTACCGGCAAGCCGTTTGATCTATATTCTTACAGATACACCTATACCTATAATACAAAAGGGCAAGTAACGGAAGAAAAAATGTATAATGTACGACAAGATGATAAGCAGTTTTCATCAGTCCTAAAATTTACCTATAATACCCAGGGAAATATAACCAATATCACCAACTACAATTCAGAAAAAGTGATTATGTATATTAAAGATTATAAATACAATACCCAAGGATTTTTAACCGATAGTTGGTATGCTGATGACCTGAAGTCGCCACGGGTGTGGAGTATTTATGTATGGGGAAAGTGACAGATTAAAGAACGAATTCACACAGATAGGAAAACGATTTATGAAGTTTGCCAAAATGAAACCTTTATTTTTATCTTGTATATTTTTTTCCATATATATATCATATGGGCAAAAACCACCTACAGGAACATATACTTACCAAATGGTATGGGCTGAACATAATGGGATGTTGGGGCCTAAAGTAAGTGTAAAAATAAAAGGTGACTCGATTTATGTGTACGCAATGGACAGTTCGAAATTTCACAAAAAAGGCGACTTGATAGAAAAAGGAATTTTAATATTTCACCAAAAATCTAGAAAATGGATTATTGCTACCAAACCTGAAGATAAAGATGCCCTAGATGCGGGAGGTTGTTCCGAGGGACCAACTGTTATAGATTTTAAAAATAAATGGTATTGGCAATGCTGAGAAATAAAACAAAAAATTTGATACTCTTGGTAATTACTATTTTAACTCACTATAATTGCAGCAATACGCCAAAACACTGCGATATAGACAACCTAACGGCAAACAAGTTATTGGGGATATGGACACATGATACCAACGAAAATGCAACATTTGAAATACGAAAGGACTCCATATATTATCCTGACCATAATGGAACATATAAATATAACTTGGTTGATGATAGTATCAAAATAAAATTTGATGATTTTGTTTCTGTTGGAAAAATCCACTTTGTTGGAGACACTTTGGTTATACAACATACCACCGGGACTGATACTTTTTGGCATTTTAAAAATTAGATTATAAATAATGGCTAAAAAGTATTCCCGAAAAGATTTTATCACACTCAGCACACTTGCGGGAACAGGCTTACTGCTTGCGGCTTGTGGCTCCTCAGAAAACAATGAAGAAAAAAAATCTATTATAACAAAACCTGATTCAGCAAATAAGAAATCTGATATTATATATAATGTTGACTTAATAAAAAAAGAGGATAAAAGATATGAAGAATTGCGAAAAGGATATAATAAATGCATTAATAAATACCCATTGGTAATTGCTATGTGTACCTCTACAGCCGATGTAGTGGAAGCTGTGAAATATGCCAATGAAAAAAAGCTACCTATTGCAATTAAAAGCGGAGGCCACAGCTTGGAGGGATTTTCGACAAATGATGGCGGAATGGTAATTAATCTTTCAAAAATAAATTCGGTTACGTTTTTAGATGGCGATAAAATTAAAGTAGGTCCGGGTTGCACTGTCTCTATGTTATATAATAAAATACTTCCGCAAAAAAGAATCATACCTATAGGTTCGTGCGGCACTGTGGCACTGGGCGGACTAACTTTAGGCGGTGGCTATGGATTGTTCTCCCGCAAGTATGGCCTTACCTGCGACAACCTATTGGAAGCAACCATGGTAGATGGCAATGGTGAGATACATTCTACCAAAGACAACCCAGAATTACTATGGGCCATAAGAGGTGGCGGAGCTGGAAATTTTGGGGTTATAACTGAGTTAATATATAAATCATACCCTGCTCCTGCTATTATGCAGGCTTATCATTTCAAAGCAAAAAAACTGGATGCTGAACGGGCAAAAAATATTTTAGAGAAATGGTTTGAATTTGCCACTCAACTACCCAACTCCTGTTTTTCTGCCTACGTGCTCAATGGCAATAACCTCACTATTTTGGTAACAAATTTTGAAAAACATACTGTTGCACTGCAAACATTACTCGATAAACTTGCTTTGCATACTGATGAATTTAAGACCGGCGGTCCCGGAAAAATTGCTTATATGTTGAAGAATTATTATGGTTCGTTAGTACCTATCTATTTTAAAAATTCTTCAGCGGGTTTATATAAAAACTTTGGAGAACTATCTGAATTTATTTCGGAAATTCTCGACAAGACTGTTCATACCCCGGGCATGATGTATCAGATGAACACACTTGGCGGAAATATTGCAAATCCTCATTTTGAAAAGACTTCATGCTATCCCCACCGTGCCTATAATTTCATTGCCGAATTACAAACCTATTGGTATGCCTTGGGCAAGGGTGAGAAACTTAAAAAAGTTTCTTTAGAAGTATTAGAAATATTAAATAAAAATGGAATTACCGCTCAGTATGTTAACTACTGTAGCCTCGATTTTAAAAACTGGGAAACCGCTTACTATGGGGCAAATTATACTAAACTTCAATCAATAAAGAAAAAGTATGATACTAATAATGCGATTCACCATCCTCAGAGCATTAAAATATAATATAGTCCAACATGTAAAAAAAGGATATTTTCTCCCTTATGAATGATTCCAAATTCAAAAAAAACTTATGTATACAATACCAATAAAAAAGCAGCGTAATATAAACTTACGCTGCTTTTTTATTAACAGTTATTATAGTTTAGTACCCAAACAACATTTGTAAATTCACATCAACCAATTTACCATATTTCAACAATTCGGGTATTTGTATTTTCTTTTTAGAAGCTACTACACATAATGTGTATCCAGGTGCATTCACATTTGTTTTGAAATAGTTTTGCAAATCGGCAAAGGTCAAATCTTTTAGTTTTTCATAAATAAGTTTGCGGGGGTCTTCCGTTAATCCAAGTTTAGCCAGTCTATTTTTTAATGCCAATAAATCTTCCTCATCATATCGTTCACTCTCAATCTGCGACATAATAGAAGCTTTAGCCGATACAAGCAATTGGTCTGTTTGAGGCATAGTTTGTATAAGCTCATTCATTGAGTTAACCGCTTCGGGCATCTTATCGGCCTGGGTGCCTATATATGCATTAATAGTAAATGGCTGTTCCTTATATTCGGGTTGGCGGGTTATCATATAACATGAGTATGCCAACGCTTTCGATTCGCGTATGGTTTGAAAAACTACAGAACCCATTCCCCCGCCATAATATTCGTTGAACAGATTGATAATGGGAGTTTGCGAAACATCGTAAGGTGTGCAATTGCGTACCCACTGCAATTCAGCCTGCACCATATCGTAGTCAACAAACAATACATTGTTTTGTGGCACTATTGAACGACGAAAATCGAAAGCCCGTGGTATTGAATCCCATCTATCAGGTGTATGATGCAATTTTGCAATTTTTTTCCCTACCTTTTTCATTTTCTCCGGACCATAATAGTCGATATGTGGTTTGAAATTGAACAGCGACTTCACCATTTTCACCAGGTCTTCGGGTGTCTGCTTTTCAAGTTCATCTGTTTTTAGATTATAAGTAAAAGGGTTCATAGGACCATATAATGCCAAATTAGTGAGCCCTTGATTTATAAAGCGTTTGTTTTGTTTATTATCATTGCGGGTTTTACGTACGATGTTCAAGTATTCAATAAATTTTTCTTTATCAACTTGTGGGTTGGCAAATAAATCTTCAATCAAGGCGAAAGCCTTTTCAAAATTCTCGTTAAGCCCCGATATGTTTATATAGGTTTGTCTATCGGAAGATCCAAAATTGTATTCGCAGGCTATATCATAAAAGTTTTTCGCCATGTCTTCTGCTGAATGTTTTTCGGTGCCCAAGTATTTAAGGTAACCCAATGCCAGAGGCAAGGTTTTAAAATTCAATTTTCCCACTTCCCAAGTTATATTCAAATTGAACAAACTATTTCTGGTATTTTGAACACAACTTAGTTGAATTCCATTTTTCAAAGTAGTTTCAGATACCTTGCCTTTTATATCTGCAAATACCGGTTTAATACTAGGCGATGGCTCCAACAGTAATTTCTTAGTGAATGCTGATTGTGTTCCAGCATTCGTTTCAACAGCGGTTATTTTTGGCTTATCTACTTTCTTAATAGTAGTATCGGTTCCTTTGGTTTTTACTACAATACAGTAACCACCTTGTAAATATTTTTTTGAAAAATCTATAATTTCTTGTTTCGTTATTTTACCCATCTCATCCAGTTTGCTATAATACTTGTTCCAATCAACTTCTGTTACAAAAGCATCGAGCACATCGTAGGTAATTAAACGACTATCGTTTTGTTTGTGCATTAGTTCCACTTTTTTATTGGCCAATACAGATTTAATTAATTTCTCATCAAAATCTCCCTTGCCTAATTTTAGTATGGTACCAGCAATTTCGTTCGCCATTTCCAAAATGGGCTGAATCTCGTTGCCAGGATTCATTATTTTGGGTTTGGCCATTATTTCCATTACACTATAATCTTGTAATGTATTAACGCTAAGTGATAAGCTCTGCAATTTTTGTTTCTTTAGTAAATCCAATTCCAAAATTCCGGAAGTACCATTATATAATAATGCAGAAGACAATTCCAGTATCAGAGCTTCGCGTGTTCCAGCCCCAGGTGTCCTATAGCCCATTTTCATAAAAGCTGCATCAGGCCCCGTTATGATCTTTACTTTTGGTTTGGCCATATATTCATCTTGTGGGAACTTGATGGACAAAACTTGTTGTGGCTTCATATACGAAAAGTATTTATCAATGAGTTTAATGGTTTCGTCGGGATCTAGGTCTCCCACCATAATAATACCCATATTATTAGGCACATAATTTTTATTATAATAATCGCGGATGGCTTTGGGGTTTGGATTTTTTAGATGCTCCACAGTGCCTATAGTTGTTTGTGTTCCATAAGGGTGCATCGGAAACAAAGCTGCCATTAAAGCTTCTTCTGCTTTGCGGTTATCATTATCTAAACCAATATTTTTTTCTTCGTACACTGCTTCAAGCTCGGTATGGAACAACCTAAAAACGGGGGTATGGAAACGTTCTCCTTCCACACTCAGCCATTTGTCGATATTATTTGATGGAAGATTGTTGACATAAACCGTCATCTCGTCGCTAGTAAAAGCATTGGTGCCGGTGGCTCCCAAATTTTGCATCATATTATCATACTCATTGGCGATGGCCAATTTGGAAGCTGCGATAGATAAAGAGTCGATTACTTTATATATATTTTTGCGAAAAGCAGAGTCCTTGCTCGAATTATAAATGGCATAGTGCTCCTCGATTGCCTGAATTAAAGTCCGCTCCATATCATAATTAACTGTACCGTATTTTTCGGTACCTTTAAACATCAAATGCTCTAAGTAGTGAGCTAGACCCGTATTGTTTGAAGGGTCGGTTTTACTGCCTGCTTTCACAGCAATCATTGTTTCTACCCTCGGCTCTTTTTTATTTACCCCCAAAAACACAGTAAGGCCATTACTTAAAGTATATTTCCTTATTTTATAAGGATCGTTGGGGTATGATTGATAAGAATAATTTTGGGAAAATACTTGTGCAATAAAAAATAAATACACAATTGCTAAACTAATTTTTTTCATGGTTTGATTTTTAAAAAAGTGCCGCAAATTAACCTTGTTTCCACCTTTTATAAAAAATATATTTTTACATGCAGCACTTGTCGCAAATAAAATGTTCTTATATTCGCACAAAAATTAAACTAAAAATAAAAATAAATTATGAAAAAACTATTGACAATTCTCACCATTACTGCTATAGTATTTGCATCATGCAGTAAAACAAAAAAACTTACAAAACGCCTATACGCTGGCAAATGGAACATTACCAAAAAAGAAAACCTTGCTTTCTTTAACAACCAAACCGATGTGCCACACACCTATACAAATACAGCGGCAGGCTCCATCGAACTAAAATCGGATCATACTGGTACTTTTAACGACCCTATCGATGCGAGTGGAACTATTGCTACCTATGCAATTACTGACTGGTATAATGATGAAACCCATGTTTCTATTTTATTAGAAGACCAATCCAATCCTAAAAAAGTATATCAATGGACATTTGATATCACCAATCCGGAAACAACTACACAAACATGGTACAATCACCTTTACAGAACAGAAAACTCTGGTTATGTTGAAATAAAAACCACTTACTCAGTGGCACAAGCCAAATAAAAAATATATCTGTCTAGTCTTGAAAAAGCTGCCTGTAAAATGGCAGCTTTTTTTTTGGCCTTTTTGTGCGGTTCTTTGCGGCTCAAAAAAAAAATCAACCAATTAAAAAAAAATATCATGAGTTTATTAGTAGTAGGCAGTGTAGCCTTCGATGCCATTGAAACGCCTTATGGCAATACTGACAGAATAGTAGGCGGTGCTGCAACATACATTAGCCTTTGTGCCAGTTATTTTACCCAAAATGTGCAGCTTGTGGGTGTGGTGGGCGACGATTTCCCATTAGCCGATATTGAACATTTTAAAAGCAGGGGTATCGATATTGAAGGATTGCAGATTAAGCAGGGTGAAAAATCTTTTTTTTGGCATGGCCGCTATCACAAGGACATGAATGGCCGCGATACTTTAGCCACCGAACTAAATGTGCTTGCCGATTTTGACCCTATTATACCCGAAGCTTATAAAAATGCGGAGTACTTGATGCTGGGAAACCTCACCCCTAAAATTCAACAAACGGTTTTAGAAAGGCTAAACAAACGCCCCAAACTGGTGGTGATGGACACCATGAACTTTTGGATGGACATTGCCCTCGATGATCTGAAACAAACTATTAAAATGGTTGATGTGCTTACCATTAACGATGAAGAAGCACGCCAGTTAAGCGGCGAACACTCGCTGCTAAAAGCAGCCCGGGTAATTAGAGCCATGGGTCCTCAATATCTCATTATCAAAAAAGGCGAACATGGTGCCCTCTTGTTCCACGGCGAAAATTTATTTTTCGCACCCGGCCTTTTACTCGAGCAGGTAACTGATCCCACAGGTGCCGGAGATACGTTTGCTGGTGGATTTATCGGACATTTGGCGAAAACGGGCGACCTGAGTTTTGAAAATATGAAACGTGCTATTATATATGGTTCTGCTATGGCCTCGTTTTGTGTTGAGAAATTTGGCACCGAAAACCTACTCGACCTCACGCAAGATATGATTAATTCTAGGGTTCAGGAGTTTGCCAAACTATCTCATTTTCAGATGTAGTTTGTTCCACTTCCAAACTCTGCGTAACTCCCGATTGCTGCAACAAAAGCAACTCTGTGAAACCCTGTGGTTAGCTTAGCGAATGACACTACAAAATATTTTCATTTACAGCTTTTTTTATCCACGAAAAATGCCCATATTTGCTGCCCTTTTGTGAGGAGAGCAAAAGGATTAAAAAAACAATTAAAAAGATATGTTAAAAATCAGATTACAAAGACACGGACGCAAAAAGTATCCGTTCTACCACATTGTGGCGGCTGACTCACGTGCTCCGAGGGATGGTAAATTCATTGAATTATTGGGACGTTATAACCCCAACACCAACCCCGCTACCATTGAGCTGAATGTCGACAAAACTGTTGACTGGATGCAAAAAGGTGCACAACCAACCGACACTACCAGGGCTATCCTTTCCTATAAAGGTGCCATGATGAAACTACACCTTTTAAAAGGTGTGAACAAAGGAGCCTTAACACAAGAACAAGCTGAAGAAAAATATGCAGCTTGGCTTCAAGAAAAAGAAAACAAAGTAAATAGCAAACGCGATTCACTTGCATCTGTTGGTAAAGACAAAGCCAAATCGGCAATGGAAGCTGAAACCAAGGTGAAAGAAGCACGCGAAAAAGCACTAACCGCAAAACGCAACGCCGCCATGGCCGCCGATGCTGCTGAAGAATCAGCTAGCGAAGCTCCTGCTGATGTAGTTGCTGAAACCACTGAAGAAGTGGCTGCTGAAGCTCCTGCTGTTGCCGCCGCTGAACCTGTTGCCGAAACAACA
>JANYDJ010000033.1 GCA_025363675.1 Flavobacteriaceae bacterium
AATTTATGTATCGCCATCCTGAAAACGATAATGTAAAATTTACCCTGCAACCCACTATATATATTCCTACAGGCTCAATTACAGCAACCGGTTCAGGCATTAATATGTGGATTCCCTCCGTTAACTTGCATGCAGGAATTAACTATACTTTTTAGGATTCGGGATTCAGGAATCGAGGGTCAGGGGTCGGGGTTGCTTTCGCCAAATTGTTTACCGTAGGTTCCCCGAATCCCGAATCCTGCCCCCCGAATCCAATTTATTTAATCGAGCACAATTTTCTCAGCAGCATCACCAAGCCTAATAATATAAATACCTTTCGGCATTGCAGAAAGGTCAATGTTTTTTGTAACTTGAGAAGGCAACCAGGTCTCAATATATATAACTTCTCCCAATAAATTATATACAGATAGTGTTTCTTTTTGTGTGCTAGATTTTTCAATAGTTATTAATTCGTTTGATGGATTTGGATATACAGATAACTTTTGGTAACTCGCCGTAATGATGTTTAAATCTGTAGGGGCATTATAATAAAAGTGTATACTATCTTCTTTGGTAATGATATTATTTTTAATATAACTTCTTACATTTGAAATAATGTCTTTATTGGCATCAAAAGAACTTTGCCATGAATTTTCCTCTATCCATTGACTATCCTTTGCATTCCAGTATTGATAGGTTGTAGCAATTTTATTGTTGTAGACATCGTAGTAATATAAAAATCGCCAATTATTGATCCAGCTTTTACCTGTAATATCTTTTATTCGATGCATTTTAGAGGTTGTATTATTATACACATCAAACGTATAAATATTTTGATAGTTGTTGAACCAAGCTGTATTTCCACTATCTCTTATTTCAGAAGTAAAAAGTCTATTGTTTTTATTTAAATCAAAATTATTGGTACATCGGAAATGAAGTTTCCAAGTTTGGGAATTTTTGTCCCACCAATCAATAATGTAGCTTGTATTATTATTAGTAGTATCATAGTAATAACTTGTCTTACTTGTGTTTATCCATATATTAGATGTATCCCAACCTTGCCAGGTTTCTGTAACCAGATTATTATTCGTATCGTAGTTGTATATTATTTGATATCGGCTGAGCCACTTATTGTTGCTCCAATCTTGAACTTTATATAAAGTTTTAAAATTTGTTGTGTCAAATGATTGAAGGTATTTTACAGAGTTTACCCAATTTTTGTTTGTTTTATTCCAATTAAATTCAACATTTTCAATTAAATTATTTTGGGTATCATAAGCAAAAGTAACTTTTGAATCATTGATCCAAACATTATTTGAATAATCCCACTTTTGAGTGATTTGGATTGCCATGTTCCCATATACATTATAGTTAAAAATTGTCTTATAATTAGCTAAACATTTAATATTGTTAGTATTCCAAATCCAATTAATAGTACTATCTAGTTTATGCTTTTGTGCTGAAAGCTTATAACCTAGTGTTATAAAACTAATAATAATTAATGCGACTGTTTTTTTCATAATAGCAATTTTGTCTATTAGACAGTTAAAATAAAAGAATGGTTGTTTTTAGGTGGAATCCGGATTCTTGGAACCGCAAAGATAAAATATTTGGCGAAACAAACCCCGACCCCAAAATCCCGAATCCTGAATCCTATATTTGCACTTCAATTATCTACGCATGAACAAAAGAGAAGAACTGATACAACTCCGCGAGCAAACCTTACTGGGCGGCGGAGCTGATAGAATCGCATCGCAACACAAAAAAGGAAAACTAACTGCCCGCGAACGTATACATTTCCTTATGGACGAAGGTTCGTTTGAAGAAATCGGCTCGATGGTAATGCACCGCAGCAAAGATTTCGGAATGGAAACCCAGCAGTTTTTGGGCGATGGGGTTATCACAGGTTATGGCACAATCAATGGTCGATTGGTATATGTTTTCTCACAAGATTTTACCGTTTTCGGTGGTTCATTGAGTGAGACCCATGCCGAGAAAATTTGCAAGATTATGGACATGGCGATGAAGAACGGAGCACCCGTAATCGGACTGAATGATAGCGGTGGAGCACGCATACAAGAAGGTGTGGTTTCACTCGGCGGCTATGCAGATATATTTTATCGTAATACTATGGCAAGTGGCGTTATTCCGCAGATTTCAGCAATTATGGGCCCATGTGCGGGCGGTGCAGTATATAGTCCTGCCATCACCGATTTTATTATGATGGTGGAGCATACAAGTTATATGTTTGTTACCGGACCCAATGTGGTAAAAACGGTAACGCATGAAGAAGTAACGAGTGAAGAATTGGGTGGTGCATCGGTG
>JANYDJ010000093.1 GCA_025363675.1 Flavobacteriaceae bacterium
TTGGGACGATAAACAAAACCCGGTTTTTGTAATGAAGTATAATAATACCTTTGGTGGAAATGGAAACGGGAAAACAATATCGCTCACGAAACCTTTTTATATATTGAATGATTATTCTACCAACACAAACTGGGAAGAAGGCTGCACTGGTGGCTCGCCGGCAAACTATAAAGGTTGGTGCGATACCACCCTATTGGTATCGGAAATAAATTACCAAAGCTCGCTAACAAATGATGCAGGCGATTGGTTAGAAATAAGAAACAATACCAATCACAATTTAGACCTGCAAGGTATTTATATATATGACAGCAAAGACAAACAATATATATTAAATGGTGGATTAATTAAAGACTATATGTTGGTACTTACAGGCGATTCTCTAAAATTTGCCAAAGAGCACCCCGCTTGCAAACGCAAAACGAACTTATTAAATTTTGTATTGGACGATCAGGGTAGTGTGAGAATTTTTGGGGCGGATAAATCATTGTTATATGCGAGCAAATGGGATTATAATACCCCATGGAACGACAGTGCAGATGGCAAAGGTTATACTTTAGAATACAACAAACAATATACTGATTATAGCGATGCTGGTACTTGGTTTATTGGTTGCCTTGGAGGTTCGCCCGGTAAAATATATGCAGCAGATTGTTATATAGTCCCTGATACTACAAACGGGATTATAAATAAAGAATTATCCGATATATATATTGCTCCCAATCCTACCACAGGAATACTTACTATATACTTCGGCAATACTCCTGTGCAGATTGGCGACAATGCCAACCCTAGACAGGTTATGATATATGATGCTAAAGGTGCCTTGTTATATAGTTCTAAAAACTATCATACTTCTATGAAAACGCTTGATGTGAGCAGTTTTGATAAAGGTATATATTTTATGGTTGTGTCGCAGAATGGGGGTATAAAAACACTAAAGTTTGTGAAAGAATAAAAATGTAACAACTTATGAAAACACTTAGTAAATTATATTTACCTTTTATACTGCTCTTAAGTGTTAGTGGATTTGCACAAAATAACAATATACTCAAAGATTCCCTTTGGAGTTATTCTATTCACAAGTATGCCTGCGAATTGCCACTCCTCGATTCATCATGCGTATATGTGGGGGCTGATGTAGCCCCTATAACCTGTTTATACAAGCAAACAGGAAAGTTGAAATGGAAATTAGATATGGATGTGAGGTCTTATAAAAAAGGATTTTTACATACCATTAGAGATGACCATAATGGTAGAATTTTTTTCAATGGGGAGTCGAACGACTTGTATGCAGCGGAAAAAGCCACGGGTAAAATTCTTTGGAAATATGAATTAAAATTCGATGATGATGTATGTAGCCGCATTACCATATTGCACGATACTGTTTTTATTAATCCTGCCGAACCCATTTTTGTGGCTATAACCACTAAAGGAAAAATTGCTTGGAAAACTAATTTAACGAGCTATTGCGTAGGATATGCAATAGATAAAAATATCATTTTCTGTCAATTAGTTAATGGCGGATTTTGTGTGCTAGATAGGAGCTCAGGAAAAATTATAAAGTCAGTATCTAAAGGAGGGAGAGGGGAGTTTTTTACACACCCTCCTTGTTTTTTTGAAAACACCGTGGTGATGGGAAATGATATAGATAGTGTTAGTTCGTTTGATAAAAATACTTTTGAACGAACCTGGACAATCTATGATAGAAAAATTCATTGCAGTGACAATGGAAATTTATATTGTTATAATGATACCCTGTTTATAAAACTTGACCCTACGAGCAGCAATCCTGTATGGAGAATTAATGGCAATTTTGGATGGTTTCTGCAGCCCACAGTATATAACAACAAAGTGTATTTGCAAACCCGACATCGCTTTTATATTATAAACAACGAAACTGGTGAACTATTATACGAATGCCCCTTCAATTACAAAAGTTATACAAAACCCATAGTTGAAAATGGAATTATATATATGGGGTTTACCGAAAGGTATGTGGCGGTAAAAGACCCCACTTTTAAAATAAAGAAATAAACCAAGCGTTTGCTTCTTATTCCTTTATTTAAAAAAGACGATTATGGAGGGCTATTTAATTGAAACTAAAATCAAAATGCTGATAATTGTTTGATATTTAATAACTTGTAACTCAAAATTTTACTTGCGAATTTGATATAAATGTTTAAATTTGCAGATTCTAAATTATTCAAAATTTCTTAACATTAAAAAACAATTTGTATGAAGAATCTTTACTTATTAAAATTTAACAAACTTATTTTTGCTATTTTGTTTCTTGTTTTTTCATTGCAGAGTGATGCACAATATTGCACACCTACCAATGCAGCAGGAAATTGTGCTACCACTGATATTATAACCAGTGTAAAAATTAAGGGCACCGCATTAAACAATTCCGTTAGTACCTGCAATGGGGTAAGCAGATGGAATACCTACGCAGCCAACGGAAGCACTACGGCAACTTTGTACAGTACAGCAGGTGCCAATACTTATCAAATAAGTATCAGTACAAGTTCTACTGATATAGTTTCTATGTGGATTGACTATGACCAAAGCGGAACGTTTGATTCAGTAATAGAATGGAAGCAGCTAGGTACCAATAATACCGCAAATAAAGTATATACTTTTTCATTTACGGTACCAACCAATGCCAAGTTGGGCAAAACAGGTATGCGTATCAGATCTCGCTTGTCTGGCAACACCAACGATTCTACTTTTGGGTGCAAAACTACAGGCTCGGGCGTGTGCCACGATTATACTGTAACCATTGATACGCTTACTGCATGTACGGGTACGCCTACTACGGGTACTGTAGTCTCTACCTCAGATTCAGTATGCAGTGGAAATTCTTTTGTTTTATCTATCAGTGGAGGAACTTATGGAAGTGGCCAAACTTTTCAATGGCAATCATCGACAGACAGTGTGAACTGGAGCGATATGAAAAACGACACAAATATAACAGTTACCACTTCTACAACTGCATTAATCTACTATAGATATTATACTGTGTGCAACAACAGTGGGAATGCTGATACTTCACAGTTTATCACTATATATTTAAATCCTTTCAATGTGTGTTATTGCACTCCTACCAATTTAACTGCATGTGCAGTAACAGATATGATATCGAATGTTGCAATAGTGGGAACCACATTAAATAATATAGTAACAACCTGTAACTCGGGAGGAACAAGATATAATAAGTATACCCCAGCAAATAATCAAACTGCCACTTTATATTCAACTGCAGGATATAATACTTATACCTTATCTGTAACATCAACTGCTACCTCTATTATATCGGCATGGATAGATTATGACCAAAATGGCACCTTCGATGCTTCTGAATGGGTGCAAGTTACCACTTCCAGCACTGCCAATAATGCTGCTACAGTTTCTATCACAGTGCCCACTACTGCAACCTTGGGAACTACCGGTCTACGCATACGTACCCGTGCTTCGGCAGCGGTAAATGGTGCCAACAGTGCCTGTACCACTTTCGCAAATGGAATTACGCATGATTATGTGATAACTATTGATTCAATTTCTAACTGTAGTTCAAGTATAAAAGCTGGATATATATCATCTTCATCGAGCAGTGTGTGCCCCAATAACAATGTGGTGCTCACTATTAATGGTGGAACTTTTGGAATTGGACAAACCATACAATGGCAAACATCTGCTGACAGTATCAATTGGTCAGATATAAGTGGTGCGACTACTTTAAGTTTAACCACTACCCTAAATACTAAAACATATTATAGATATTATACAGTTTGCAGCAATACATACTCTGACACATCAGCGGGAATTCTTGTTAATATAAGTTCACTATCGGCTTGTTACTGTATTCCCACCCACCCAACTTGCACCAGTACCGATAAAATTACCAATGTAACTATTCAGGGAACAACCCTTAACAATAGTCCTCAAAGTTGCCCGAATGGAGCGGTAAACCCTTACTTTGTTTTTTCTCCAAAAAACAGTACTACTGCTAATTTAATACAAGGGCAATCTTATACATTAGATGTAACAACTTCTAACAATAATATTATATCGGTTTGGATAGATTACAATCAAAATGGAACTTTTGATTCTATTGAGTGGACACAGGTGTGTACTACCTCTACAGCAAATAAAGCAAGCAGCGTTAGTATTACAATCCCATCGTCAGCACTATCAGGAAAAACTGGTATGAGAATTAGATCGAGGCTTAATTTAAACACCAATGGAGCTATTAATGCTTGTACTGTTTTTGGTTCAGGACAAACACATGATTATTTAATTGGAATTGGAAATTCTTTGGCTCTTGATATGGGTATCGCAGCCGTTACTTCTCCTGGCACTATGCCATGCTATAGCAATGCCGAACCCGTATCTGTTATTATAGGAAACTATGGTACCGATACACTTGATATGGCTACCAACAATGTAAAAGTACATGTGGGCGTTTCAGGTGCCCTGTCTACAAGTTTAGATACTACCATCACAAGTGGAAAAATAGCTCCCAATGATACCATGACCGTGTTTTTTACAGGAACTTTAGATTTAAGCAAATTAAATTCCACTTATAATTTGTCAATATATACTATTACTGCAAATGATAGTAATGTATATAATGATTCAAACAATTTTACAATTAAAACGGTTCAGCCTCTTTCCTTAGATTATATTGAAAATTTTAATACTTTGGCAACCATCCCATCATCATACTTTGCCACAGGATGGAGCATCACTGCTTCGGGAGGTGTAGGCAATAGCAGAAATTTACAATTGAATGCCAGTAGCGGTGCTACCACCACTGGCGTAAATACACCCATTGCAGGCCCGCTTACGGCAAATTCAGTATTCAAATTTAGTTATGCCAATGCCAGCCAATTTAACAGTCAGGATTCATTGGTTGTTTATCTCACCTTCGATTGCGGAAAAACATTTGTTCCTGTATATACTTTCGATGTTAATAATACCAGTACCACTTCTTATACAGATATTATATATGATTTAAGTACCTATTCAGGCAATAATGCTACTGCCGTTTTTGTAAGTTATAATAACAGTGCTTCCAACTATACTATGGATTTTGACAATGTGGTGATTGCAGACAAACCCACGCTAACATTAGGCCCAGATACTGCCAGCTGTTTTAATATAACCTTAAATCCAAATCCAAACAACAACAATAAATATAATTTTATGTGGAACAATAACTCCACCAATAACTTTTTAACTGCAACAAGTAGCGGTACCTATTGGTTAACCATCACCGATAAAAATACAGGCCTATCAGCCACCGATTCTGTAATTGTAACTATAAATTCAATCTCTGTTAATCTGGGCTCTAATAAGAATGTATGTAATGGTTCAAGCACCACTTTAGATGCTGGAAATTTTGGTGCAGGAACCACCTATGCTTGGAATATAGGAGCTACCACACAAACTATAAAAGTGGCTACCGCGGGCACCTACTCCGTAATTGTTACCGGTGCAAATGGATGTATGGGAATTGACAGTATTACCATTGGGAATTCTGCTACCAACGCCTTGCAAGGTCTGAGTATTATAAAAGGAAGTAATTATAATGGTTCTTTCAATAATGGTACTTCAAACAATCCAGATGCAGTATGCTCAGGCAATACCGTTAATTATGAAATGACACCTCCCGCAACTTATGGCAACAGTGGTTATGGAACTACCTGGGCAATTAATGGGTTTAGTTTTGCAACTTCTAATAATACAAATCCTACCAGTGGTACTTATAATACTTCAAGCCCTGGTGCAAGTAATGGTACTTTTAGTTTTACACCCACCAGTGCCGAAACTGATTCAGTATATATAGTAATGCTAACAGTACAAGATATTTCAACGGGTTGCGACACCACCCTAGTTAGGTATATAAAAGTAAATGGATTACCTAAGGTATCACTAGGCCAAGATCAAACAGTATGTCTTACCAATTCAATAACCTTAAACCCTGGAAATTATTCATCATATATATGGAGTGATGGGTCAACAGGATCAATGTTAAATACAGCTACCGCAGCTGCTATTTGGGTGAAAGTAACAGATGCAAATGGATGCTCTAATAGTGACACCATGAACTTGAACAACTATAATGTTACTCCCGTAAACTTAGGTACTGATAAAACCATTTGCCCAGGCAGTTCAGTAAATTTAGATGCCGGGTCTGGATCATCATATATGTGGAATACTGGCGTTACCACGCAAACCATTTCTGCATCGGCAGCAGGTACTTATTTTGTAGACGTTACCGATGCCAATGGATGTAAAACCAGAGACAGTATTAATGTATCATTATTCACTGCACCCAGTGCAGCATTTAGCAGTGCATCTGTTAATAATTTAAAAAATAATATACAATTTACTGCCACCGATGTTACTGCGGGCAATACCTATGTATGGGATTTTGGAGATGGAAATACCAGTACCACCCAAAATCCTTTACATGTATATATCGCAGATGGTTCTTACAATGTGAAGCTAACGGTAACCAATTCCAATACCTGTACCGATAGCAAAACAATAGCTACTGTAGTTAATACTTCGGTTGTAAATATATCAGACAAAGTAAGTGGCATTGTGGTATATCCCAATCCCTATAGCGGCTCAACTAACTTAAACTATAATATAACAGAAACGAGCCAAATTTTGATTGAAATATATGATGTTACGGGTCGCAAAATTTCTACACTTGTGAATGCAAAACAATCGGCGGGCCAATATATATTACCCATCAATACCAGCCATCAACTTGCTGGTGGTACTTACACCGTGCGTATGGCAGCAAATGGAGAAACAGTGTCGATTCGCATAATCGACATCAAATAGATAGAACCTGCTGAAAGTGTATACACCACAGTAGATAAAATATACTTTATAAAGAAGGTTGGTTTGTTAGTTCGAACCAACCTTTTTTATTATACTTATATCAAAACAAACTAATTCTAAATTAATTCAAATTTGAATAACTAAATTTACCGAATGAAAATTTTGATTGTGGAAGATGAGCGGGAACTGGCAGAAAGTATTCAAAGCTATCTGCACACCAATGATATAGTGTGCGAAATGGCTTTCAACATTCAAACTGCGTTAGATAAAATTGCACAATATGAATATGATTGCGTACTGCTCGATTTAATGCTCCCCGATGGAAATGGTTTTGAGATATTGGCAGAACTAAAAAAACAGGATAAAACCGAGGGCGTCATTATTATATCAGCAAAAGAAACACTGGAGTCACGCATTGAGGGTTTTAATTTAGGAGCTGATGATTATTTGACCAAACCTTTTCATTTGTCAGAATTATTGGTAAGAATACAGGCTTTAATTAGAAGGAAAAAGTTTAAGGGAAATAATATGGTTTCTTATCATGAAATTCAAATTGATATACTTTCTAAAACAGTAAAAGTAAATACCAAATTGATTGACCTGACAAAAAAAGAAATTGATTTATTATTATATTTAATTGGAAATGAAAACAAAGTTCTGTCCAAAAGTGCAATAGCAGAGCACCTTTCGGGCGACATGGCAGATATGTTGGATAACCATGATTTTGTATATGCACATATTAAAAACCTGAAAAGAAAATTAAGCGATGCCAAAAGTGGGGATTATATAAAAACAGTTTATGGCTTAGGTTACAAATGGCAAAATGACTAAAAAATTATTAAATAGCACCCTCAGAATTTATCTGATATTTTCGGTATTTGTTTTTGTGGTTACGGCTCCCTTGTTTTATATCATTATACAAAAACTATATATTGAAGATGCGGACGAAGTATTATTGTTGAGAAAAAAAGAATTTGTATATTATTCTATCCCTGATATACACCTGTCGGATATAGCTATATGGAATAAGATTAACAGAGATATAAAAATTGAGGCTACAAAAACAACTGTGCAAACTGACACCCTTTTTTACAGTAATATATACGACACCTTAAATAATGAGCTAGAACTATACAGAGTGCTTAACTCGCCCATTTCCATTGAGGGCAGGCAGTATTGTTTTGTATCCAAAATAAGCTTGGTAGAATCTTATGATTTGATTCAGCATATTGTGCTGCTATTTTCAGTGGTTCTTATATTACTTCTAGCGGGGTTATATCTCATTACCAAACGCCTTTCATTGCGTCTTTGGAAACCTTTTTATCATACGGTAAATCAAATAGAACAATTTGAAATTGATAAAAACTCGCAAGTAGAATTAACCGACACCACTATTGAAGAATTTAAACGCCTCAACAATTCTATCACAAAATTAATTGAACGCAATACCATTATATATAATAGTCAGCGTGAATTTATTGAGAATGCTGCTCACGAACTGCAAACTCCTCTGGCTGTGTTTCAAGCCCAGATTGATACTTTGATACAAAATCCCGATATCACGGAAGAACAATTCGGTATCTTAAACAAGCTCAACGATTCTGCAGCAAGGCTAAACAAACTAAATAAAAATTTGCTCCTGCTTTCAAAAATTGACAATAATCAATTTGCCTTATCTCAGCAAATTGTATTAAATGATATTATTAATAAACAAATCGATTTTTTTAAGGAACAAGCGGCTGCAAAAAATATCAGTATTAAGGTTGAATTATCAGATAAAACTATCATAAACTCAAATCCTGTACTGGCTGAAATATTGATCAGCAATTTATTTCTAAATGCCATTAGACACAATATAATTGGTGGAAATATTACTGTGAATTTATCCAACAAATTACTCACTTTTTATAATACCGGAAACCAGCAACCACTCAATAAAGACAGGCTATTTAAACGATTTAGTAAAATAAATCCTTCATCGGAAGGTAACGGACTGGGACTGGCCATTATCAAAAAAATTACCGATATCAATCACTGGTCTATTCAGTATTCATATCAAAATAATTTACATATCTTTGAAGTCAATTTCTAAAATCCTCATAACTTTAACATCAAATGAAAAATACCCTTCCCCTTATTTTAATAGTACTATCATTTACTATGGTAAATTGCCATTCTAAAGAAGGCTGTACAGACGCGAAAGCGATTAACTACGATGCCAAAGCAAAAAAAGACAATAGCAGTTGCATGTTCTCAGATTACAAGCTGCAGCCGCAATCAATAACCAATCTGGATGTAATTCTTAAGGAATCATCGGGCCTGTTAAATACCCATGATGCAATATGGAGCTTTGGCGATTCAGGAAATAAAAATGAAATATATTCCATTGATACAAACAATGGAAGTATTAAAGCCACCGTTACCTTAACAGGGGCAACCAATATAGATTTTGAGGATATCGCTCAAGATTCATCCTATATATATGTGGGAGATTTTGGGAACAATAATGGCAACCGACAAAACCTAGTTATATATAAAGTGCCCAAGAAAACTACTTGGAATGTATCTAATAATATAGTACCTGAAATGATTTATTTTAAATATCCCGACCAAACTAATTTCAGCAGTAATGCCAATACCGATTTCGATTGTGAGTCTATTATCATACAAAATGGCAGTGCCTATATTTTTACAAAAGACCATACCGACCAATTTACCCGATTATATAAACTCCCTACCACCCCTGGCACTTATACTGCCGAACTTATTACCTCCTTCAATGCAAAAGGTCTGATTACCGGAGCAGATATATCAGATGATGGAAGTAAAATTGCTCTTACTGGCTATAATCCAAGCAGCGATTTGGCTTTTGTATGGGTATTATATAATTTTAACGGCAACCAATTTTTTTCAGGAAACAACAGATTGATAAACATTGGCTCACGCAGTGTAGTGGGGCAAGTAGAAGGTGTTTGTTTCATAAATAATACGATGTTATATATTTCAAATGAACAGAAAAACAGTATCCCCGCACAGCTTTGGAAACTGGATATAGCAACAGTAAAATAAAATATATTTTATTAAAATCTAAATTAATTCAAAATCAATTCTCAATTTCGTATTAAAATTAATCAACTACAAAAATGAAAAAACTAGTTACATTAATCGTATGCATTACGATTGCCATCAGCACTTTTGCTACAGATGTTCCCGCAGCAGTAAAAACTGCTTTTGCAAAAAAGTATCCCACTATTACCAAAGTGAAATGGGATAAAGAAAAAGAAAACTATGAAGCAAGTTTCGACCTTAATGAAGCCGATTGCTCAGTATTGTTCGATGCCAGCGGAAATATATTAGAAACCGAAATGGAAGTTGAACTTGCCGAACTTCCTAAAGGTGTTCTAGATTATGTAAAAGCCCACTATGCGGGTAAAAAAGCGAAAGAAGCGGCGAAAATTACTGACAATAAAGGCGTTATTACTTATGAAGTAGAATTAAAAGGAATGGATATTATATTTAATAGCGAAGGTATATTTATTAAAGAAGTTAAAGACAAATAATATATATATATCCAAACGAACTTTTTAATTTTCTTCTACCAGTATCATGTATTATTTCAAAACTATCATAATAGGAGTTTGGTTATCATTCGCTGCTATCTATACCCAAGCACAAGTGAGCAGCGATACCAGTAAAAAACTTCCGTTTTATATATCACAACTAAAAAAACTGGATGCCGAAGAACTGAAAGACAAAAAGGAAGGTACTTCCCTAACAGGTCTTCCCCGTTTTAGCTCCGACCCTTTAAATGGACTGGGCTACGGTTTTGAAGGAGCCTTATTATTTAATGGCAAACGCTCCGACCCATTTTATGAATACACACCCTACCGAAGCAAATTGGGTATAGATGCTTCAAACACCTCGAGAAGTGAACGCAAATTGGCATTTAATTATGACCATCCTTATTTCCTAAATTCTAAATGGCGTTTTCGGGGCGAAGTGGCTTATGAAAACAATCCAAATCTGGTATATTTTGGCGTTGACAATAAATCTTTAAACACACTTGATAAAATATCAGCTGCGGATGGTGTGCCATCGACACCATTCATTGGAAAAAACTATGAAAGCTATATCAATTCTCTTCCTGAAACATATAAAAAATATAATGGTTATACCAAGGAAGAATATATAGTAAACTTAAGCGGCGAATATTCAATATTTGATAGCAGGATGCGGATATTAGCAGGTTATGAAATAGCTTGGATGAATATTACAACCTCACCCAATTCTCGTTTACAAAAAGATTTAAACGAACATAAAATTATTGGTCTTGGCAAATCAATTGTTACTTTTATACAATCAGGTATTGTTTGGGATACACGCAACTTTGAATCGGACCCTGACAAAGGTATATATGCAGAAATAACCAACGAGCTTTCATCAAAAGCATTGGGCTCGCATTATAATTGCGATAAGGTTTTTTTACAATATATGTTATATAAAAAAATATTGCCAAAAATACTTCGAAAAACTATATTAGCTTCTCGCTTTGGAATAGGATATACATTCGGCAATGCTCCATTTTTTGAATACCAAGATGAATGGGCATCGCAGGGAAGTATTGAAGGACTTGGTGGTAGCAATACACTAAGAGGCTATAAACAAAGCAGATTTTTGGATAGGGGAATGTATTTTTTAAATATAGAATTGCGTAGTCGTTTTGCTCAAACAGATATATTAAAACAACATCTCGCATTTAGCATTGTTCCATTTCTTGATGCAGGAAGTGTATATAATAAAATAGCTGATTTAACAAACACCATTAAATATTCTGAAGGACTAGGATTACGAATTGCTTGGAATATCAGCACCATCCTGCGTTTCGATTATGCCATATCAAAAGAAGATAAACAATTTTTCTTTACTTTCAATCATTGTTTTTAAAAAACACTATCATCAATGAACAAGCTACCACAAATTACCGTTGCATTTTGGATAATGAAAATTTGTGCCACTACCCTTGGTGAAACCGCTGGCGATTTATTATCTATGACACTTGATGTGGGCTACGCAGTAAGCTCCGCCATTCTGTTGAGTTTCTTTTTTGCAACATTATCAGTTCAATTAATTACTAAAAAATTCCATCCCACTATATACTGGGCAGTAATACTGGCCACCAGCACTGCGGGCACAACCATGAGCGACTATATGGACCGAACTTTGGGACTGGGATATGCCACAGGATCTATAATATTAGTTTCCATTTTAATTATCACACTTATTATATGGAAAGCCACTGAAAAATCATTATCGGTAACCGACATAAAATCGTTGCGAGGTGAAATATTTTACTGGACTGCTATATTATTTTCAAATACTTTGGGCACCGCATTGGGCGATTTTTTAGCTGACGATTCTGGTCTTGGATTTTCGGGAGGAGCTATATTAATTGGAAGTTGTTTACTGCTTTTGATTTTTGCATATCGCTTTACCAAAATATCTCATATTATATTGTTTTGGGTAGCGTTTGTGCTCACACGCCCGTTTGGTGCTACTTTTGGCGATTTATTAACCAAACCAATTGCAAAAGGTGGCCTCAATTTCGGAACCATTGGTTCATCGTTGATACTTTTGGGAATCCTGATAGTTTTGATAATTGTATCAATTATTAAACTAAATTCTGATAGAGAAAATCAAAAGAAAATTATAGGGTGAAAATAATATCCCTAATTGTGGAGTGATATATTTTTACGGCCTAATGGTAACATCAACTTCCCACTTTGCGGAGCCATCACAATCAGTTCGTTTATCATAATACTTATTGCCTTTAAGTTGTGATTTGATAAACGAAAAATCTTCTGTATCTTTCGTTTTACGTGCAATTTCCACATTCTTTACTATACCATTACAATCAACAGTAAGTATTACCCACAAATGCCTGATTTCATTTTTATCTGACTCTTTATCACTGAATGCAAACTGTTTTATTTGACGTGGGCGATATATATCTTTTAAATGCCCATTGCCGTCTTTTCTACCGTCTGGATTTCCTTT
>JANYDJ010000097.1 GCA_025363675.1 Flavobacteriaceae bacterium
ACTCCTGTATCATTAAATAAGTAGGGGAGTTGGTTATTTGTGCCTGTTATTATAGTAGTATCTAAGCCATGGGTTTTATATAAATGCCATATACGGTTTGTTATAATACTATCAAATTTTGAAGTATCTGAAAGCAATATAGTTTTTGCACCACAGCTTGTTGTATAATCTGAGGCAAAACTTGTTTTAGGAACAGTATCTACTATAATATTATAAACTGTTGCTACGCTATCATAACAGTTGCTGTTCCATGCTTTGCAGCTTAGGGCATAGTTGCCCGTTTTATTATATATATGTTGCAATTGTACACTATCTGCCAAACTTGTATCCTTTACATATAATAGTGTGTCTGTGCCATCTCCCCATGCCAGTTGCACGGTATCGCTGTATCTATAATTAACTTTGGCATCTACAGTTTGATAGCCACAGTAAATATTTTTGTTGGTGTTTAATGATATAGTGGGCTTGAATTTTATAGTAACACTATCGCCCACCCATTGCAGGTAGCCACAGTTGCCAAGCTCACAGCCAAGTTTTACATAATATGTTCCCGCATATTTATATTGGTGTACTATGCTTTTTCCAGTGGCACTATCTCCATCTCCGAAGTACCAGTTATAGCTTTTGAAGGCAGAATCTCCATCAAAAGTAAAACGAAGGGTATCATAACCACAGCCACCATTACCCACACTAAATTGCGGTGTAATGCGTTTAACAGGGAATTGTAAACAAGGGAAAAGTGGGGAAAATGAATTATACGGATATGCGTTAAAGTAATCTTTTTTGAAACTGCATGCCGTGCCCCATTTGTCTGGGTAGAGAATACAACTTAAATGATCACTGCCAGAGGAATTATCTTCAATATATATTTTATTGTCGGGTGCAAGCTGACATCCATTATAGGTATATTTAGTAGATGATTTTATTGTGGGTATCAAGTTTCCCGAAGGATTATACGCTGACAACTGGAACATGGCATGAGTGTCTTTTTTATAATCATTCGAAAAACAGTAAATAATACTGTCGTTGGGTGAGAAGGTAAAATTTACTAAATCAAAGGAAGATCCAGCAGCCTTGCTCACCAACATCCTCGCATTATAGGTTTTTCCCGAATCCCTGTCGAAGTTATATATATAATAAGCATACTGGGCCGTTGGCACTGCACCAGCAGCAATTGAAGATATCAGCATTTTCCCATTGTTGGATGCTCTGATATAATACTCAGTAGGTGTACCCCCATTTGCTAAATTACCCAAAAAAGGGCTTTGAACAGAACTTGTGTCAATACCGTTTGCTGTAATTTTGTGTGCCTTAATATGAAATTTATTGTGTTTCACCAACAGCCAATAATCCGTATCGTTTGCATGTTTTACAAAACCTGAAAACATAGAATTAGAATCACTTGCCTGAATAAACTGGTTGCCTCTTATGCCTCCCCTCCCACTGTCCAGCCGCAGATCGAAAACAGCATATCTTATTTTGCCGCCAGTATTTATATAATAATAACTGGAATCGTCGCCCGGGCAAGGTACAAAAAAATAAGGCCAATTTGCTTGAGACAGAATTACCGAGTCATCGGCAAGCCTTTGGTGGTAGCGGTTCCATGCCCTGTCTTGATAAGCATAAAACATAAGTTCTCCTTTACAATTGGAAATACTCTGTTTATATCCTGTTGCATAGCTGCTAGAATCCGTGGCATATAAGGTGGGCGGGTTGGTGCTAAAGCTCACCCCGAGATTTTTGCCCAGGGTCCAGTTATTGCTATGCTGGCTACGGGCACTGTTAATGGTAATAAATAGTACTGAAATAAATAACGTTTTGTACATGGTCTAATTGGCCTTGAAGAGTTTGCTGGTATACACATGGAGATCGCTTGTGTTACTATAGGTTTTAAAATAATAGCAGCCACTGGCAAGGTTCTCCATGCCAAGTGTTTCAGTAGTGGCGGCTTTGATTGTCCCCTGTTTCACCATCTCGCCCAGGGTATTGTATATCATATAGTTCACAGGCTCAGAATATGGGTTTTCCAGAGTCAACATATCTGAAAAGGGGTTGGGAAAAACATTCAGGCCCTCTGTCTTTTCAAACTCGCTGCCAAATCCCGTGGGGTCTGTTTTGTTAAAACTGCTCCAACACGCATCGTAGCTTGCACTCGGAAAACTTAATTGACTTGTTATATTGAAACGGTCAACAGTTACACCTTCTATATCCAGCGAATCATTATTGGCCGATGTGAAAATTTTTAAGGGTGAGCTAAACAGTATGTTAATTGAGTCACTGTAATGCTTAATTTTGGGTTGGTTACCAGGAGTCCCTGAATATAAATATACAATATCAGCATAAGCGGAAGTAGAAGTAACCGCACTATTTGTTGTACGGGGTGCAAACTTGTTTCCCCAAGAGGCCATTCCGCTGTTACTAAAAGGCAGGTCATTAATCTCGCCATAGCCCACAATACCATAATCATTATAATATAATATGTTACAAAAAATGTTTGTTTTTTGCATTTGGGTCACCGTAAGGCTAGTGCTCTGGTGGTGGGCTGTTGTTCCAATAGGGTCTACCTCGGGTGCCAATACTATACCGTATCGGTTGTACTTAAATTTATTATTATTGATAACAGTGGAACAGGCAGGAGAAGCAGAAACACAAGCCTGATTGGCGAGGTTATAATACTCTAAACCTTTAGAAAAATGTTGTACATCATTATCAGTAAAGTTAAAATTAGTGACCTGTGAAATATTTACGCCCGATATACCTCGAGTAGTAGAGTTAGTATTATGGATTGTGTTGTAATCAATATATACCCCATTATTTACTCCACCCCCATTAAATATTTCAATTCCATGATTTACATCGCCACTTATGCCATTATACGATATATCAACATCATTAGCATCTGTGAGCATTATGGCATCATTATAATCGCCATTAAAGGTGCAATGGTCAATTTTAAATCCTCTATAATTACACCATGAACCATAAATAGTGTATACCTCAATGGCATTTTGTTCCTGTGTATTACCCCAATTATCGCAGTTGAAAATGCTGTTTGACAATATTATAGTATTGCCTTCATCAATATATATCTGTTTTCTATAGGAATTATTTTTAGGTGCTGATACTCCTACTAAGTTTGTCGGGGTGAAACTTGGTGCTGTCTCCATCAAAGAATTAAACGTGTTATGAGAAAAGGTTAAACTAACACCTTCATTAAATCCATGGCCAAGGGTGCAGCTAGATGACCATCCACCAAAGCCCCTAAGGTCAATATGGCGAAAATTGTTTTCAAATACTGTATAGTTTACGGCAAGTTTGGCACCATTGTTAGCAAACAACCCAACATAGGCATCATGTATTTCAGAATGGGATAAGCTCACTTGAGCACTTCCAATAGCATTCGCGGTATTAACCGAAAAGCCCTCAGCATATATACCGCCCCATTTACCGCACCCATATACATTGGAATAGCTCAGTTGTAAATTACCACCATGTGTTTGACCACAACACGCTTTTTTAACAATAATCTCTGAACCTGCTGTCATGTATACATCGCAACCAGATAAAGTCAAGGAAGCATCACCTTCAATTATTATAGTGCCATCAAGTACTAATGTAGTATTTGAGATAGTAGTGTTACCCTTAAAAATGGTGTTTGAATAAGGAGCATTGATGAGGCCACAAAGAGTTATTGTATTAGATGTGCTGAGGCCACAAAAACTTAGGCACATCATATAGTACTCTCCCGGCAAAGTTGCAATATAACTGCTGCTGGTTCCACCAATAATTAATTGCCCATTTCTGTACCATTGGTAATTACTGTAACCGCTACTTCCAGTTAAGGTTGCAGGCAAGGTGCTGCCTCCCGTAATAGTTAAATTAGCAGTATAGGTAATTGCATTAGAAGTAACCATATTATTGCACGGGTTTTTTGCTAGCAAAGTATATACACCGCTGCACGTAGGCGAGTAGCTGCTGGATGTTGCACCAGCTATGGCACTGCCGTTGTTGTACCATTGATAGTTGCTATAGGTTAAACTTGTGTTATTGTTAAGGCTGTAGGTTGGAGCCGAGCTGTTGTTAGAAACTATAGGTAGTTCGTGAACAAACTTTACGGCTTTCACACCCGAGGTGCAAGTGAGAAAAGGCGAATACAAGCGGTGGCCCACTTCTATATAATAGTGTATCTCATCGTAGGTGGTCTGGTTTGGGGCTACTGTTATGAAAGTGGCAGGTGCACCGCCGTTTAAAGGAACAGGGTTGCTACCACCAGCATTGGTCTCGAACCAGGTATATGACCATGGCTGAAAACTTGTTGCATTAAGTCTTACAGAAGTGTTGCAGGTTTCGGTAATGGAAGCGGCCGAGCAGTATTGGCCGTAAGATTTTGTACAAGGCATCAGTGCAAAAAGTACCAATGTGATAAGAGATAATAACCTTCCAAACCTATAACAGGAATGAGTTTTGGTTTTTAATAAAAATTTCGAGGAGGGTGGGGGCTAACTTGTTGTTTTTCATTTATTTATAAATT
>JANYDJ010000154.1 GCA_025363675.1 Flavobacteriaceae bacterium
ACAGCTATTGGAACAACAACCAAATGGGCACTCGATGCCACACATTCCGAAATTCACTTTAAAGTGAAACACTTGCTTATTTCTACAGTTACCGGGCAATTCAAACAGTTCAACGCAACTATAGATACCGAAGGCGATGAATTAACAACGGCCAAAGTTCATTTCACTGCCGATATTAATTCTATCTCCACCAACGACGAACAGAGAGATGGGCATTTAAAAACAGGAGATTTTTTTGACGCAGAAAACCATCCACAACTTGTTTTTGAAGGAAAGCAATTGGAAAAAATTGATGCCGAAAATTACAAACTTCATGGCATACTTACTATGCGTGGCGTGAGCAAACCAGAAACTTTTGATGTGGAATACGGAGGAATGGCCATCGACTCTTGGGGAAATACCCGCATGGGTTTTTCGCTTGCCGGAAAAGTTAATCGCAAAGATTATGGGGTGAGCTTTAGCATGGTTTCAGAAACAGGCGGAATTTTATTAGGAGAAGAAGTGAAAATTGTTGCCAATGCAGAGTTTGTAAGACAAGAGCAGAAGTAATTGAATTTTAAAAAATGCGATAAGCTGTCATCAAATTAATTTGGGTGACGGCTTTTTTGCGTTCAATAAATCCAAAAAACTAGGGCATGCGTATATTTGGTTTTGAGTTTTATCTTTCGCCCAATTATAATATAAACGTATTAAACACTTTAACTTAAAAATAGCCATCTTTATAGTTACGTTTTTGCTTCCCTATATGGATGCAAAGGCACAATTTGTATTGGACCCCAGCAATATTGTAGAGCAGGAAATGTCGCTCCACGATTATACAAGTATTGCAGATGTTGGCGACAAAGTGCTTACGCTGCAACAGGTACGAGAAAATATACCTCATTTGGTTTTTAAACCACTCACCGATCCAAAATCGAATTTGGGGTTTACCCAAAACAATTATTGGCTGAAATGCGAAATCGAAAATAAGAATACGGAGCAAGTTATATATTATTTAGAAACTGCCCGGCCAATTACCGATGTAGTCGATTTATATATGGTAGATTCTCAAGGGAAAGTAACCATGCAAAAAAGTGGCGACAATATCCCTTTTGTCAACCGAGCTTTCGACCACCGAAAAACAATTTTTAAACTGTTTTTTAAACCCGGCGAAAAGGTGCAACTATATATACACTTAAAAAGTGATGGAGAGGTAATAAACTTGCCCGTAAAGCTGCACAGCTTTGAGAGTTTGCTTAAAAGCACGTATTTCGAGCAGTTAATTTTTGGTATCTTTTATGGTATCTTGGCCTTGGCATGTATTACTTATATGTTTTTGTTTTTTGCCCTCGGAGATAGAACCTTCTTGTATTATAGTTTGTATGTAATATTTATTGCCCTGATGCAGTTTTCGCTAGATGGGTATTTTTACCAATACATTACTCCAGATGGGGCTTGGTTCTCGCAACATGCGGTGATAATTTTTGCTACCATATCCGGAATTTTTCTGGGAAAATATGGGGAAACATTCCTGCAAATTCAAAAGTATAATACTTCAATTTACAATTCATTTAGGTTGCTTTATATATTATTAAGCATACTACTTGTTGCAGTATTATTTATTCCTTCCAGTATGTTAATTGCGTATCCACTGGCAAACGCTTTCGGACTTGCAATATTGATTTTAATAGTGTCTTCGCTCATTTCTATATATAGAAAAAATATTCCTATTGATAAATTTTTCACCACGGGTATATTCTTTTTGGTTGCAGGCTTTGTTATTTTTATACTCAACAACTTTAGTATACTTCCCAATTCTTTCCTTACTGAGAATAGCCCCAAGCTAGGTACAGGTATGGAAATTATTTTTCTGTCATTATCTATGGCCAATCGTATCCGCATATTAAAAACAGAGAAAGAAAATATGCAAGCTTTGGCTTTGCAACGCTCAGAAGAAATGAATGAAGTGAAATCGTTTTTCCTTTCTAATATGAGTCATGAATTGCGTACACCGCTCAATGCTATCATGAATCTGGCCGATTTAACTTTTAGGGAAACCGATGACCCCAAGGTAAAAAATAACAGTGAAGTAATTAAGCATGCTTCCTATAATTTATTGTCGTCAGTAAATGATATTTTAGATTTTTCGAAGATGGAAAAAGGAGAATTGAAATTAGAAGAAGTGAATTTTGAACCCGCTAAAATTATTGACCAGATAAAATCAAATGCAGAAATTGAAGCCCAAGAAAAAGGCTTGGATTTTAAGTTTAGCCTGCCAGAAAATATGCCTGCCATTATTATGGGAGATGCCATGCGATTGGGGCAAATAGTGAATAATGTATTGAATAACGCAATTAAATATACCAATACAGGGTTTGTTAAATTTAGCATTGATAGTTTGATAAAAGAAAAGAATAAAGTAAGTCTTATTATTACCATCAGCGATTCAGGAATAGGAATTCCCAAGCAAAAAATAGATACAATTTTCGAGCCTTTTACGCAGGAAACTATTAATAATAAACGAAAGTACGGCGGCTTTGGCCTCGGCCTCTGCATTGTAAAAGCTTTGGTCGATTTGCATGAGGGGGATATAGAATTAAGTAGTACTATTGATAAAGGAACGGTGTGTCGTATTATATTGGATTACAAATTACCCATAGCTAAAAAGGTTTCAAACAACATACCTGCAACAGAAATATATGATTTAAAGGGCAAACAAATTTTAATTATAGAAGATAATCCAATCAATGTTTTGGTATTACAATCCATAACAAATAAATGGAAAAATGTGGTCACCAATTTCGCCAGTAATGGATTGGAGGGATTAGAAGTGGTAAGAAATAAAAAAGTAGATTTAATATTGATGGATTTACACATGCCTGAGATGGATGGATATGAAGCTACTATTGCGATACGAAGCGGCAAGGCAGGTGCTGAAAATACACAAATTCCTATTATAGCTATTACTGCCGATGTAATGGAAAATACCAAAGAAAGAGTGATGGAAATTGGAATGAATGATTATATATCGAAACCCATTGATCGGGATGTATTATATCATAGAATTTATAGCCTTATTTTTGAAAACCAATGAGTATAAGCTATTCTACTAGCCATTTCACTGATTCCATTATTTCGCCCTGCACTGATTCATATTTGATAATATATATTCCTTTTGCTTGCGTACTTATTTCGTATTTTAAAACACCAGGCTGCGTAATGATTGTTTGAAGCATACGCCCTTTCAAATCATATAATACCAAATTGCCCTTTAGGTTGCCTTCTTTCAACTCTACAGTGGCTATACCATTGCTGGGATTGGGATAAAAATTAGCAATATATTTCTTTTCATTTTTATTGATATTGGGCAAAGCCAAATGCGTATTATAAGCCCCAAAAGTATAATCGCCCGATTTAATATGTTTAATTAATACAATACCTTTAAGGTCAGTTTTGCTTCCCATGTTTTTGGTATAATCTATATATTCTACCCAATTGCTATCAATATTTTCACGATATAATAAAACCAAACTATCTTCTGTTTTATAAAATAAATTGCTGTCCAGTCCAGGAACCCCACTTGCATCTTTTGCCCCCGAGTAATTGAGCGAAGCATCAGCATCAAACGTAGGTCCCACAACCTTTTGCACGGTCCAGTAGTGTGTGGGTGATATATATAGCCCTTTAATTTTTGTGGCACCTGTTGCACCCAGCCAATGATGTTCGACCCGCACCCAATTAGAGTCGTTTTTAGAAACATTTTTCACTACTAAATTCAATCGGGCATTGGTATATTTATATGATTTTACAGAATCGATACTATAATACTCATCGGTAATGGCGTCACTTATTTTCTCATATAAATCTTGGCAAATCAATACAGGTTTGAATGGAATATTTTTAATTGCAAAATTACTATAATATCCCCCCAACATCGCCTGGACTGTATATTTTTCTAGCTTAGGGCCAATAGCAGTAAAATCGACAGGTACGGAATCATATAGTTTTTGTGTGGCCAATAATCTTTGTAAGATAGTTCCCGTTATTTGATATAAGGAATCAACAGAATCTATTTGTATATTGGACATTTCGAAATGCGGGAATCCCTTTTCAAAAACCCAGTTATCGAAAAATTTTGTCATACTTTGTGAGGTATGCTTTTGGAAAATATTTTTCAAATCACCACTACCTACTGAGCTAAATTTGTAGGTACTTTGAAACTCTTTACAAGCATCGAAAAACGCATTATCGCCCATATATCCGCGGAGTGTATGTACTACATCTGCACCTTTTTTATACACCGTAGTGCCGTAAGTATACTCATGCGGAACGCCTGATATTGCTCGGTATCCACCATCGTTTACATGGGCCTTTTGTAAAACCAATGCATGGTTATCAAGTACACGTTTTCTGTATGCATCTTTGCCATATACATTCTCTAAAAATATAGCTTCATTATAACAAGCCCATCCTTCATTCAACCACATTTCTGCTTCATTTTTGCAAGTAGTTTGGTCGCCCCACCATTGATGAGAAAGCTCGTGTGCCCAAAGTGTTTCATAAGTTTTGGTGCCATCGCTAGCATATAAAGGATAGGATATATTGCCTGCATGTTCCATTGCCCCGCTGTTGAATGGAACCATACAATATCCTACTCTGTCGAAAGCGTATGGGCCATAATTTTTTTCAAAAGCATTGAGGCAATTATTCAAATTTGCAAACGATTTAAGTGCGTTAGGTGTATCAACCGCCATGGTGGCGAGCCATACAGGAATATTTTTTCCTGAGATACTATTATATATATATTTTGCGGGTTTATAGGGAGCCACAGAAACATTGGCTAAATAAGTGGGTATGGGCTGTCCCAATTTCCATTGCCAAGTAATAGTGCCATCATTATTATGCGTATTTGATATAAGCAAACCATTACAAATTGCTTGGTCGATACTATCCGTTATGATATTAAAACTAAAAAGTTGTCGTTCCACAAAATTATCGAAACAGGGAAACCAGCAACGGCCATACACATGGGGGTTTACTTGAAAACCAACGCCCAGATTATATATATATGGAGATGAAAAATAAAAGCCGCCCCATCCAGATGGGTCTCCTTGCGGTTGGCCATGATAATATACTTTTACTTCTTCAGTATCGGTTTTTATCAGAGATTTGTTTAGGTTTATGTATATAACAGAATCATTATAATTATAATTTAAAAGGCTTGAATTTTGTACAATACTGTCAACCGTCATTTTTAGTAAATCGAAATGCACATAGGAAATGGCGAAGTTTACAGCCTTTAGTTTGATGGCCGCATATCCCGAAATTTCTTTTTGATCGGTCATGTTTCGGGTCATGTTCAGGTTAATATCGATATGTGTAATATCTACACTATCGCTTCGCCTGTCCTGTGCGTAGGTGCCAAGGCATAAAAAAACAATTATAATAGAAAAAGAATATCTCATATAAATTTTACAAATTGCTAAAGTTTCATTTGAGCAAAGATAAATAGTTAATTTCGATTACTTATTTTTTTCTTTTTCTCGCATTTGTGAACTAGTCTGCGTGCTACCATCATGACTCCATCCAGGGGGGCCAAACATATACATAAGTTTATGCTTGAGCTTAACGGGTTTCTTTAGGTCTTTATATATATTTTTCCATTCGTGAAAAACCATAGTTATTGGATGTACCGTTTTTATATTGTTGGTGAGTCCGTATTTAATTGGCTCATAAGCTTCTTCTTCTTGTTGGAAAGTGCCAAACATTCGATCCCAGGTTATTAAAAGCATACCCATATTCTTATCTAAATATTTCACGTTTGACGCATGATGAATACGGTGGTGGCTGGGCGTACACATTACATATTCGATAGGTTTCCAAAGTTTTCCCACTGCCTGTGTATGTACAAAAATACCCCACATCTGCGTGAAGGCATAGGTAAACATAATATCTTCGGGTCTGAATCCCAAAAATGCAATGGGGATAAAATATATAAACCTATATAAGGGTTGGAATACAGAAGAACGAAAACCTACGGTAAGATTATACTCTTCGCTGCTGTGGTGTGTAACATGCGAAGCCCAAAAGAATCGGCAAAAATGATCCACCCGATGCTCCCAATAATACATAAAATCTTCGAAAACGGTGAGTACTATCCAATACAGTGCAGGTGCCCATATCATATTTAATTGCAAGCCTCCCGCATCATAACATATACCCAAAAACCAAAGGCAAAACACACGCAAAGCAAGGTCGAAACCCATATTGAGCACGGTTAAATATATATTGGCTAAAATCCCTTCGCCACTATAATACTTCTTCTCTTTAAAAAAACTAAATAAAATTTCCGCACCTATTACTATAATATATATTGGAACCGTAATAAGAATGAGCAAACGCTCCCGCAATTCATCAGAACCTTTTACCAAGTAGCTGCCCGCCACATCGGCAGCAATTACCATAAGGGTGACCAGGATTAGGAGTTTTTTTTCGCTAGAGAGTTTCATTTCTGCTACAAAAATACGACAGGAAAAGCGTGAATAAGAATAGAAAGTATATATTAAGACTTAATTTTCACGATACACAATACAAGCCATACCAAACTTCCCCAACAACAGATAGCACCAAGATAATCGCCATATTTTACATAAAAAGTTAATTGCGATTGGGGATTAAAAGTAGCTTCAACCACTGCGGGTTCCCACCACTTGGTTTCATTCGATGCCCTTCCTTTTTCATCAATTACTCCCGATATTCCCGTATTAGCTGACCGCAATATGGTTCGGCGTGTTTCTATAGCTCTCAATCGTGCATAGTTAAAATGTTGGCGATAGCCTGGTGTGTTTCCCCACCAACCGTCATTAGTGATGATACATATAACATTTGCCCCTTTATTTATATATTCTGTTACATATTCTCCAAACACCGACTCGTAACAAACCACCGGAGCAATCATAAATTTATTCTGCACCTTAAATACTTCTCTTTCTTGTTGTACACCTAGCGAGCCTGAAATTCCACCTTCATCAATAGCATATTGTTCCAGAAATTTGAAGAACTGTGGATAGGGCATTTTCTCAACACCAGGAACCAATTTTGATTTAAAATATAAATCCGCTTTTTTGTTTTTTTCTAAATAAATTGCCGTATTATATATATCGAAAACCATTCCGCTATGGTCTTTGCGGGCCGTGGCTTGTGGCACTTCACCATTTTGATATATATGATATACATTGCCTCCAATTAATATAGAAGTTTGCGGGAAACTATCCATAAATTTTCTGAGCTTGATAATATTTTCGTTATCTTCTATTTTCGTATCTTCTATATTATCCGTTAAAGCAGTTTCAGGGAATATAATCAGTTTCGTTTCTAACTTTATTTTGGTAGTAGCCAAGGCCAACATCTTATCCAATTGCTCGCTGGCAGATAGTTCGCCAAATTTTTCGTTATAAGGATCTATATTGGGTTGTACAATAATAGTATGATATGCTGGTAGCTTTTCACTGGAATAAGTATAAGAAAGCATTAAAGAAAAAATTAGGGGAATAAGTATTATGCTCGCAGTTGGAATTAAACGAATATATACTTTTTTGGTACTTTCACTATTATAATACTTCCAAATAAATATATTCACCAACAATGCCCAAACACTACCACCCAAATGCCCCGTAAATTCATACCACTGAATAGTAGAAGGAACTCCCGCAAAGGCATTACCCAGTGTGAGCCAAGGCCAGGTAAGTTCCCAACGCAAATGCAGATATTCAAAAGTGAGCCAATAAAATATAATAGAAAATATAGCCCATGGCTTTTGTATTCGTTTTTGAGTATAGTAATATAATAGCAGTGGCAAGGTCATTAGCAAACTATTGGCAACTATTGCTGCAATACCTCCTTCTACCGATGCCAAACAAACCCACCAAGTACTGCCTGCATTCCACAGCAGCATATTTATATAAGTATATATCCAAAATTTAATAGCTTTGGGTTCTGTATTTGCTTTTTGTATAATAGGAACAAAAGCAATAAATATAAGGAAAAAAGTATAATTGTGGAGCCAGCTTGCACTTAGCAATAAACCGGGGAGTATATAATAAAACAGTTTTTTAAGCATGGCCTTTTATTACAATAACAAATTCGCCTTTTGGGTCTTTTTTGGTAAAATGTTGCAGACAATATGATACCGTTCCATTCACTGTTTCTTCAAACATCTTGCTCAATTCTCTGCTTACAGATACCTGTCTATCTTCACTAAAATGTTCTTTAAGTTCTTCTAATAATTTTACCACTCGGTAGGGTGATTCATATAATATTATAGTTCGTTTTTCAGTAGCCAGTTCTTTCAACTTTGTTTGTCTTCCTTTTTTGTGTGGTAAGAAACCTTCGAACACAAAACTATCTGTGGGAAATCCTGATTTTACCAAGGCCGGAACAAACGCGGTAGGGCCGGGCAGGCATTCTATATAAATACCTTTCTCTACACATTCGTGCGTAAGCAAATATCCAGGATCGGAGATGGCGGGCGTGCCAGCATCGCTGCAAAGGGCAAGGGTTTTTCCTTCTTGCAATATACTTATATACTGACCAAGGGTTTTATGCTCATTGGCCAAATGAAAAGGCCTTAGCGTATTTTGAATATTGAAATGTTTGAGCAGGTTGCCTGTTACGCGGGTGTCTTCTGCCAGAATCATATCACAACTTTTGAGTATTTCTAAAGCCCTTAAAGTAATGTCTTGCAGATTGCCGATGGGTGTTGGAACTATATATAACCCGGGCTTCAGAACCTGTTGTTCCATTATTTGAAATGCGAGCAGTTACAGCCTCTGCTCCCACTTTTTTTGGCTTTGCAAGATGAATTTACTGAAACCACTGCCGTGGCTATTAGTATGATAATGATGATACGCTTTAACATATATATAGAAACGCAAAAATTAAAATGTTATTGTGTTGTAATCTCCATGCAAATATATGTATTTTTGACGGCTTAATATAAACCCAATAAAAAATATATGTTAGAGAATTTAGGAATAGGCACCCGTCTTGAGCACTCACGTTACGGCAAAGGTGTGGTAGTGAATGAAAAATCAGCTTTGTATGTAGTTAGTTTTATTGAGCATGGGCTGCGTGAAGTGGGCAAAGAGGAAGAGGTAACCATCATAGACCAGCTAGACCCTGACACAGATATGGTGAGCATGTTTGATGTGGAACGCATACTTAGAAGTGTGATACAACGCTATGTGGAATATCCTGAACCCATAGAGCTGGGCCAAAAATGGGTGGGTGGCAAAATGATTTTGAAACCGGGAGAAAATGGCTTGGCCAGTAAAGAAATCCCCATCGAACAACTGTTCCATAAAATTGTAATGATTCGCGACCGTGTGCGTGTAATGGAACAACGCGTAAACGCAAGCAATATGAACGATGAAGAAAAAGTAAATATACAGCAATATATCACCAAAATATATGGAAGCCTCACCACTTTTAATGTATTATTTAAAAACAAAGAAGATCAGTTTACGGGAGAAAAGGGGGATTATTAGTAGTCAGTAAACAGTAGTTAGTAGTTAGTTTTGCTTGTTATCAGTTGTCTGTCTGCCGCATGGTACTGACCACTGATTACTATCTACTAACCACTATATAATATGTTTCACCAATTTGCTTTTCAAGTCATCTAATCGCACAGGTTTGGTTATATAGTCATTAACCCCGCACTGGTAGGCTCTTTCTTGTGAGTGGGGAAATATATCGGCAGTGAGGGCAATGATAGGAATAGCCGAAAATTTGCGAATAAGTTCCGTGGCTTCAAATCCATCCATCTCAGGCATGTGCAAATCCATCAGTATCATATCGAAAGTTCCACTTCGCATAGCATCAAGTCCAATTTTTCCGTTCTCAGTAATGGTTGTAATAAGGTTTAACTTTTTCAGCATTTGCCCAATCACATTTTGATTAATTACATTGTCTTCTATCACCAATATGTTTTTGCCTGCCAATATTTTTAGGTCATTCAATAAATTAACTGACGAAGTAGCTAGTGCCTTTGACTCAGTAGGTTTTTCGACATATACTTTAAGGGGCAACGCTATATTAAAACTTGAACCCTTACCCACGCCACTATCGATATTAATATCGCCACCCATTAATAACACTAGGCGTTTCACAATAGCAAGTCCCAAACCTGTGCCACCATATTTACGGGTATGCTGTATATGCATTTGGGTAAAACTATCAAATATATATTTAAGTTTGTCTGCTGGAATCCCAATTCCTGTATCTTGAATTTCTATATGAAGTAAGCAGCGACTTTCACTTATGCCCAATGACTTAACAGACACAGTGATACTTCCCTCATCGGTATATTTAACCGCATTGGTAAGCAGGTTAATAAGCACTTGCGATATGCGAAACTCATCTCCAATTAATTGATTGGGAATACCTTCATCAATATGTATATATAGTTCCAGGTTTTTGCTCTTGGCTGCAAGTTCAATGGTACTTTTTATTTGGGGTATCAGCACATCTAAACTAAATACCGCTTCTTGCAATTCAACCTTTCCTTCTTCTAGCGTGGATAGGTCAAGTATATCAGTGATAAGGCCTAATAAATTACCTGCCGAGAAACGAATAGAGTTAAGCATCTTCACACTCTCGTCATCCATTTTGCCATCAAGCATCAGTTCGCTGAAACCAATAATGGCATTCATCGGTGTTCGCATCTCATGACTCATGGTTGATAAGAAATCGGATTTTACTTTCAGTGCTTTCTCCACATTATTCTTAGTTTCCAATATCTTTTTTTCGGCATCTTTAATACTTGTTATATCCAAGCCGTAACCAATTAGGCATGAAAAATTACCACTTTTGGAATATATGGGTGCATACCTGCGTATATAATGTTTTATACTTCCATCGGGCATGTCAAATTCTTCGAACCATGAAACTTCTTTTCCACTTTTGCATGCTTTGTTAAATGCGGCAGTGCGGTTTTTGTGAAGATCTGTTCTGAAATTAAATTCGCGAGAATATTCTTCATCCGTTTTTCCTATAATCCAAGCCCTGCGTTCAGGTTTGGATACGGACTTTTTGTTCATATATATATAGCGTCCGTCTTTATCCAATATTCCCATCTCAATGGGAAGCTCATTAAGCAGGTCTTCCAAAAACTCATTCCGTTCTATCAATACTGCTGGGGCTTTTATGGGTTCTGTTATTTTTATCCCTTCATTTATTTCGCTCAAAGCCATAAACGATTTTATAAGACCAAACAGCTCTTGGCCGCTAATTGTGCTATCGTCTATTTCAATAAAATGCTTCAAAATGGGTTGGCTTTTACTTAGGCAGTATTGGTTGTTACAAATATAAAACAATAAATGCATAAAGAGATTGCTCTTTCAGAAAAAAAATATTAGGGGAAGTAGGAAGCTAGAAGTTGGAAGATGGAAGTTGCCTGTCGGCGGTGGAAGTTGGAAGACGGAAGTAGGAAGTTGCCATTCGGCGTCAGCAAAACTTCGGTCTTCCAACTTCCAACCTCCAACTTCGGTCTTCGGTCTTCCACTTCCCTCTTCTTCAAGAAATATTTTTTTTGTTTGGACAATACTTCTTAATATTGCAGCAATAATCGCAGTGAGGCTTTTCTTTAATAACTCCTAAAGAACATAGGCCTACCCCCAAAAAATTCTTGTTATTCTTATTTTAATTATTCATATTTCTACATGTACGACATTGCTTATCTGAACAACTTATTGTTGTCGGAACTTAAAGAAATTGCCCAAAAGCTCAGCATGAGCAACGTGGACAATCTGCCCAAACAGGATTTGGTTTACAAAATTATCGAAACACAATCGGTAATGCCCGATACCAAAGATTTTAAAGAAAATCCGAACGATGCTTCGGCTCCGCTCAGCACCCTGCCTGCTAAAAAATTACGTAAGCCCCCAGTTGTAAAAGCAGCGGTTGATGGTGCCGATGGTGAACCAGCCAAGCGTGGCCGCAAGCCGAAAGCAAAAGAAGAAACAACAGCACCCCAAGCACATCCGATAGCTATCGGATTGCCTTTAGCTGATGAAACAAAAACTGTTGAACCAATTGCCCCAGTGCAAAGTGAACAAGTAGCAAAACCCGTTAACCCAAATCTGAACCGCCAGCCAGGGCCCGAAAGACAAGACCAACAACAACGTCAGCAAAATCAACAAAACCGTCCTCCACGCCCTCCTTATAATAATGAGAACCGCCCCCAACAGGAACGCCAACCAAACGATACAAATCCGAATCAAAACCCGAATCAAAATCCCAATCAAAACCAACAGCGTGAGCAAAGAGTAAATCCCAACCAACAGCCTCGTGAGCCACGCGAAAATCCAAATCAACAACCAAGGGAACAACGTGAAAATCCCCAATTACCGCGTGAACCACGTGACAATCAATCCCCGAATCCCGAATCCCGAATCCCGAATCCCAGAGAGAATCCACGTGACCAAATGAACCAGCTCATTAGCGAACTTGAAGCATTGGTAACATCTTCAGGTGTGCTGGAACTTTTGCCCGATGGTTATGGTTTCCTCCGCTCGCCCGATTATAACTATATGCCATCGCCCGATGATATATATGTATCGCCCAACCAAATAAAAACTATGGGACTTAAAACGGGTGATACCGTGAAAGGAGCCATACGCCCACCCAAAGAAGGTGAGAAATATTTTGCACTAACTGGTGTCGAAAACATCAATGGTAAAACCCCGCAAGATGTGCGTGACCGTGTAGCTTTCGAGCATCTCACACCTTTGTTCCCCGATGAGAAATTGAACCTGGGAGGCAAAGCACTTTCTACCCGTATTATAGATATGCTATCGCCCATAGGCAAGGGCCAACGTGGACTGATAGTGGCACAACCCAAAACAGGTAAAACAGTTTTATTAAAAGATGTGGCCAATGCCATTGCAGCCAATCACCCCGAAGTATATCTTATTATATTATTGGTAGATGAACGCCCCGAGGAAGTTACCGATATGGCCCGCAGCGTGCGTGCCGAAGTAGTTGCCTCCACATTCGACGAGCCTGCCGAAAAGCATGTAAAGCTTGCCAATATGGTACACGAAAAAGCAAAACGCCTAGTTGAGTGCGGCCACGATGTAGTTATTCTGTTAGATTCCATTACCCGCTTAGCCCGTGCATATAATACCGTAGCTCCATCATCGGGCAAAGTATTGAGTGGTGGTGTAGAAGCCAATGCCCTACAAAAACCCAAACGCTTTTTTGGTGCAGCCCGCAAAATTGAAAATGGCGGTTCACTTACTATTATAGCCACTGCATTAATTGATACTGGTTCCAAAATGGACGAAGTAATATTTGAAGAATTTAAAGGTACCGGCAATATGGAATTGCAATTGGATCGCCGCTTGGCCAACAAACGCATATTCCCCGCTATCGATATCCTAGCCTCAGGCACCCGCCGCGAAGACCTTCTTATCGAGAAAAACATGCTCCAAAAAATATGGGTACTTCGCAACTACCTCAACGATATGAACCCCGAGGAAGCTATGGAAACTTTGAAGAAGCACATGAAAGATACGGATAGTAATGAAGAGTTTTTGGTGTCGATGAATAATTAAGGGCTCTCCCTAACCCCTGCTTTTACTTTTGAATTGCGAATACAGTGTTTTCGCAAAGTTGAATTGTGTCCGCACTGTGGACACAATTGAGTTGTTAATTATTATTATCTATTGACAATGAAGACTAAAGAGAATTTTACATTGCTGAAAGTGTTAAAAATAATTGGACGGTTCCCCAATTAGAAAGACAATGGATAGCACCTTTTGTCTAGCTTGAGCCTCGATGTGTATTAGATTGTTAATAGTTTGGGAGTTCTGCATTGTTCCTG
>JANYDJ010000168.1 GCA_025363675.1 Flavobacteriaceae bacterium
AACATTACAGCTTAACTCATAGAAGTATGAAAATATATCACCGCCTGAAATAAAAACAGAATAGTTTTCTTTTAAATAATTTTTCAATAAACCTAATTCCTCTTGTCGTATGTAAGGCGGATTAGCTATAATTAAATCAAACCCTTCAAACTCTCCATTATTACTTAATACTTCAGGAAATTCAAACCTCCATTCAAAAGCGTTTTTGTAAATGGCATTGCTTTTTATTTCTTCTATTTCTTTAGATAGTTTTGTAATGTCAGTGTCTAATTTTGTTTGCTTTTCCTTTCTTGCTTTTTTCTCTTTGGGTGTCAATTCAAATATTTGACCCTGATTTAATAAGGTAAATAAATCGCCACTTAGCTTTTTAAGTTTAATTTGTTTCGGATCGTTATTACCTATTTCCGTTCTAAAGTCGGATTTTATACTGTCAATAATTTTTTGCAAACCGCGTTTTACATCACGGCTTCTTTCGTTTTTATAATCGTTTACAAAACCTCTGTATGCTTTAATGTCATACTTAATACTATTTAGGGCTTTGCTCAAATCAGCATCTAGTGGAAAGCGGCTCAATAAACTGTTTCCACATTTTATATTGATGTCAATATTGGGAAGCGTTTCAAGTTCTGTAAAATTAGTTTCTTCTTTGTAATAGGCATTTTTCAATAGTTCTATCCACAAACGCAAACGGCAAATTTTTACAGAATTTGGATTTATGTCCACACCAAATAAACAGTTTTCTATAATAGTTTGCTTCTCTTGAAAGAGGGTTTTTTGAACACGATTGCTCTCTAAGTTCTTTGGATTGTATGCAATGATGTTTCCGTTTTCATCGGTAATAATCAACTCATCATTTACAATTTCAATTTCGTAATCTCTTAGCGTTTTTCCTTTCTCATCTATTAAAATTCCTAACTCACTTTTAACTGCAATAATTTCATTTAATGCAGAAACTAAAAAGTGACCAGAACCTACGGCTGGGTCGCAAATTCTAAGTGAATTGATTATTTCGTTTGCTTCTTTTTTGTCGTCAATTTTATTGTAGAGTTCATCAAATTGTTTGATGTTCCATTTTTTTGTTTCATTAAATTTTTCAACCACTGCCAAACGAATAGACTGTTTGCACATATACATTGTAATAAATGCAGGAGTAAAAATTGAACCGTCTTTGTAGCCATTTATTTTCTCAAACACTTTACCAAGCACCGAAGCATTAATAATTGTTTTGTTGTCTTCTTGCACGTCTTCCCCACCTTCACTGGCAAAATCGTAAGCATCTAAAAACTGAAAAAGATAATTTAGAGTGGGCATTGTAGCAGTCTTCTTCTTTATATCTTTTAAAATTGTAGTTCCAATTAATTCAAGCTGTCCGCTGTTGTCAAGCGAATTTATTTTTATAGTTTGGTCTTCTAATTCGCTAATTTCAAAAAGCGAACTATTCAAATAGGGAACTCGGTTGTATTTGGTTTTTATTGCATCGCTTCTATCATTAATATTTACCGCTAAAACTTTATGAAACAGTTTAAACAATTCGTCAAAATCGTGAATTGTTTCGGAGTTTAGGAAACGATAATCTTTGTTTCCTTGATGGTAAGTTATGAGTTGTCCTTCTAACAACTTCAAAAATAAAATTCTATTTATCCAAGTAATGCAAAGTTCAAGCGAAACATTAAAAACTCTTTCCTCTTTAGTTTCTCCGTAAATAGATTGGTCGGACAAACGATGTAAAACATCTTCTGTTTGCAACGCCTCAATAGTCGCCTCAATAAGAGACGCAGCATCGAGGCTTTCCTTTTTTCTGCGAATTATGTTTTTGCCGTTTTCTTTTGCTTCTTCAAGTCCAATAATGTGTAGTAATTCTTTGTAGAATTTCTCATTGAGTGAATTGCTGTCGTTTGGCGTTACAATTTTTAAAAGATGCTGTGGAGAAAGTATTTTGAATAAAGCAATTAATTCTTTATCGTCTTCTTTATTATTGTTTCGTAAAACTTTATCATAGTCCTTGATGTCAAAGAAAACACAAGGAATTTCAGCATCTATTTTTGAAACTATTTTTGCAATCTCTTCATAAAACCAAGGATTGTCTTTTTTGTCGTTTAGTTTGGTTTCATAGAGTTTTTTGATTTGCGTATTTCGGTAAATATGCTTGTCAAAATAGTTTGAGTCTATAATAAACCATTCGTGAACATTGGTCATTACCAACTGTTTTAGTTGGTTATTTTCTGCTTGATTTCTTTCGTCTAAGTAATATAATATAAGTTCGTGAAGTGCTTTTTTATTGGGATTGTCAGCCGTTACCATTTCTCCAATGTTGGTTGGTCGTTTGGCTTCAATGATTACTCCAACATCGCTGTTTGTTGTCTTGTCGAGATGTATTACAAGGTCTTTTTTGTCTTTGGTATTTATAGCGTTGGTGTCACGGTAATAAGTGTCACGCAAAAAGTCACGCAGGTCGTTTTTTAAATGTTCTTCGCTTTCATCCTTAGGTCGTTTTTCTATAACGCTGATTTTGTCGAGTAAGGCAATGAGGTTTGTTTTAAAAACGTCAATTTCGCTTCTCAAAGGTTTTTGCTTTAAGAAGGCTTTTAGTGCTTTTTTCGGTGTCTGCGTTACTAATTTCATCATGCCTTTTTTTTTTCGTACTTAGTGATTGCACCATTTAAGCGGTTCGCCTCAATATAAAGTAATGCTATTTAGGTCGCTAAATTAAGTTTAAAAACCACTATATAGTCAACATGTTTTAAAGAAAGAGTTCTTGATAACTATTCAGTAACGTGATTCAACTTACTCTTATTTCTGCTATACAAAAAGTATATAAACAATCCAACAACTAACCATATAGAAAAGTTTACCCAGTTACGGTAACCGAGTTCACTCATTAAATAAAAATTGCTGAGCAAGCCGAAAACAGGGATAAAAGAATAGTTTTTGGTAAAAGAACGAATGGTGATAAAAATGCTAAGTATAATAAACATGAGCAAAGGGATTTTTTCTGGAAAAGATTTGACAATTTTGCTTTTTCCAATAGGGGAAGTTATTGATGGAACATGGTTAAGTATAATTCCACTTGAATCTATGCTATACTGCTCAAATGTGGCATCTAAAGAATCATCAGTATTTGCATAAGAAGGAATATCATAAGTCAACCAGAAATAGTTTGTACCAGTTGGCAAAGATTGATTTCCATTAAACGAAATGTTGGGACTTGTAATAGAATCAATAATATTTCCAAACGTATTATTTGCAGCAAATATATTATTTGTACCCGTATACCAGCATTTAATTTTGCTGATATTCGTATTGAAGTTTTGAGAACCTATCGTTGTAAATTTAATAGTTTTTAAATTTTGAGGATATTGAGTGTTATTTAAAATTTGAGCACGTATGATAACTATATCTCGACTACCTTTAATAATATTTGCGGAACTTTGAATACTTGTAGAAGAAGCAGTTGTCGGAGCCTTATTTAGAATGTCATTTGTAATTTTGTTTGAATCATAAAAGAAATCAAAAAAAACTTTTGTACCATCACTATTAAACATCATAACAAGTGTAATCACAATTGCCCAACAAAAAGGCAATATATATTTACTATTATAATAAGGAACTTTATAGTGAATATTCTCTGGTTGTTCTTCTTTTGTTTCGTGGTTTAGTATAATAATTCCACCACACACCAATACAAACGCAAACATGGTACCTATGCTGGTAAGGTCAGTCATATCAGTAAGTGTGAAGAAGAGGGAAGGCACGGCAACCACAATTCCTGTTATAATAGTTGAGAAAGAAGGCGTTCTATATTTTTTGTGAATTTTACTAAACTTCTTTGGCAATAATCCATCACGACTCATGCTCATCCATATACGAGGCTGCCCCATTTGAAAAACCAATAATACACTTGCCATCGCTATTACTGCACTAATAGATATAATAAAACTAAATTCTTTTAAATCTAATTTATCGAATACATAAGCTAAGGGGTCATCTACACCAAGCTCTTTGTAATTAACCATTCCAGTTAATACCAATGAAATTAAAACATATAATACGGTGCAAATTGCCAAAGATAAAAACATAGATTTTGGTAAATCACGCTGCGGATTTTCGCATTCTTCGGCAGTAGTACTTATCGCATCAAAACCTATATAGGCGAAGAACACGCCCGATACTCCTTTCATCATTCCACCCAAACCTTCGGGGAAGAAATCATTATAATACTCTACATTTACAAAAGCAGCCCCCACGCTTATTACAAATATGATAATAATGAGTTTGAGTAATACCATTAAATTGCCCGCAGTTTTACTTTCTTTAATACCACGATATACCAATGCCGTAATTAAAACTACAATAGCGAATGCGGGAATATCAACTATACAACGAATTCCGAAAATAACGGGAGCTTGCAGCCATGCTTGGTAGCCTTCGTTAAGCTTAGGCATATGCTTGCCCAGTTCGCAGGAGCATATATTGTTTTCTTTTATATAATCGATGGCTTTTATATAATTGTCGTGTGCGGTTGTATAATCGCAAGTAGCCCACTCAGGTATATGAAAGTATGCTATACCATTTATATGTATACCATCCATGAGCGAAGTAAAATACCCCGACCACGAAATGGCCACAGCAATATTTCCTACCGCATATTCCATGATTAGTCCCCAACCAATTATCCAGGCAAACAGTTCTCCAAAACTGGCATAAGCATACGTATATGCACTTCCTGAAATGGGAATTCTGCTGGCAAATTCTGCATAACACATGGCAGAAAATGCACAGGCGATAGCAGTAATAACAAACAATAATGAAACACCCGGACCACCTGCTGCTGCTGCATTGCCGATGGTTGAAAATATTCCGGCACCTATAATAGCTGCAATACCAAATGCAGTGAGATCGCGAAGTTTTAAATTTTTATGTAGCGTATGTTCCGCACCTTCCTCGTTGCGACTTTGCTTTAATATAGCATTCAGCGTTTTTTTGCGGAAGAGCGATTTAAACACCGAAATATTATTTTACTTTTTGGGTAACGGAGTGCCATATTTCGCGTTTATAAATAGTTGATTTATGTGCAAACGCTAAGATTTTACAATTGTCTAATTTCCATAAAGGATCTGTTGGAATCACAAATATTTTACGATATACTCTCCCAGGTTCAAATGATTCTCTAATATAAGCACCCACATAAGATGTAATAAATTTCCTACCTAAATTATTATGTACATAAAAGGTATCTATTTCTGCCCCCATGGCTCCTTGGAATTCTTGAGGATTAATAATGTTATCTTCTAATAATACCAATGTTAAGTATACTGAATCTAAAATTTGACTAGTAGCTGTTATAGTACAGGTAATCATGATGGAGTCTCCAACAAGTATTTTATTTTCGATATTGATATTAAGTGGGGTAGCTTTAGCAAGTTGCGTAGTGAGTGTAGAAGACCAATCATTAACACTATTTGTTAGCATTAAACTTTTAGCTGGATGTACAATTCTATCTAAACCGATTGATGGTAAATTTTTGTTCACTCCAAATTGGCTCATTAATTCTGCCGCCTCTTGCAAATTGAAATCTTGATATCCTGTAAAATTCTTATAAGGAATAGCTAGTCCGTTTCCTTTTGGATGCATTGATAATATATTCATCCTCCCATTATTTGCAGCCGACAAGGATTTAGCATCATTATGAGCTGTGGGGCAATTGGGACACTTTACACCAGTATAATCTTCTAACAAAGAATTTTTTACTTGTGCTGCTGGAATTGAAGTTAACAGCCATGTTGAGTCTGCTCGGTCTGCTCTCACATTTGTATTAAATGTGATTAGAGGGGGTTCTTCCTTACAGGATGAAATTAGGGAAACGAATAGTGTTATATATAATAATTTCTTCATGTTTTTTTACATCAAAAATTGGTTGATAAAGTAAATTTAATACCACTGAAAGCAGGTTCAACCCGGCATACACCTCCAGTACAATTAACGCCGGCAACTTGTTTAACATAACTAAGTGTAAAGCGGGTGGCGTGGTGGGTATAAGAACCAAATACGGTAAAATAATGTACTTTTTCTGGTGGAATTAAAGAATATGGAGATCTGAATATTTTAATATTATACATATCACCCAAAGCAAAACTAAAATGAGGAGCCATGGTCCATTCAGCCAATAAATTTACAAAACTTCCTAAATCTTGTTTGCAGTTTAAGTATTGCGATTCAATCCGAATTGAGTGGTATTTATTTTTGTATTTAAATTTATATAATACTTCACCAAAAGGTGTAGTAGCATGCACAAATGGATAAGTAGAGTCTTTTACTTCATAAATTTGTTGATTATACCCTATATTCTGAATGCCAACCATTAGTTTAAAGCTCTTGCTAAATTCATGCGATACTTCAAGATATAGTTCATGAAATAAATTGCTATTATTGAGTTTAACTACTTTTGAAGCATTAACATTAATTACACTTTTCAATTTGCTTTTGCGTTTGATACTGATAGTAAAATCTGCTTGATAATCTTTTTCTCCCAACTCTTGTACCACCGCATTATATCTTGCTAATAAACGATAAGTGTTAGAACGAGTAACTGAAGTTAAATAGTTCATTTGGCCAAAAAGATTTTGTTCTAGCGGAGATGTGCGAGCAGGAAAACTATCAATCTGCTTGTACATTGCATTGAAACCAATACTGATTAAACTTCCGTTTTTCTTTTTAATATTTTTAGTATATGATAAAGAACCAAACAATACTCTTCCTTTCCTATAAACTAAGGGGTATGGGCTATTGGTAATATCTTTTACAGCCTCATGCGTCTTACCATTATATTCAGCATAAAGCGTAAAATTTTTTATACGAAAAGTACTATAAAAATTAAATAGGTATACATTATACTTTGGATTAAATTGATTTTCCAAAGTCTGCCCATTAATGGTACCAATTATCGCTGACATTGTATTATTGTCAATAGTTCTATTCAAAATAGAAGAACCAGGTTCCCACCCAAAGGTTTCTTTTTTATTGTGCCAACTCCATTCGGCATTGGCACCACGCATTACCTGGTCTCTAACTCCAAACCTAAATTTTTGTTTGCCAGTAAATGCTTTTATTTTAAAATCTTTGAAAGGAGTATACTTTACCCTCACACCTTGTATGGCATAATCTATTCCCAATGCTCGGTCTTCGAAGGCACGAAAAATGGTACCAGTAGCAAATTGTTCGTAAAAGTAGCCACCGGTTATTTGTATATTATCTATATCTTTTTGAATGCTCCAAAAACCAATTCCACTTCCTGTGTATGCTGTTGATGGGTCGTACAAATTACTGTTGTTAAACAAATCGAAACGGGCTTGCAGGGTGAGGCCTTTTTGGGTATAGTTGGTACTGAGCCAAGCTTCACTTCCCACCAATTGTCTTTTATATAATTCGGTATTGGCACCTATGCGATCGTCTTGTCTAAAAAATTGGGTATTCGATGAAAAATTTCCGTTGAAAGTGCCTTTGTCATCTTGGGCTTGCAGCATATAAGTTGCGGCTAAAAGTATAATACTTATTGTAATTTTTAACTTCATTCTTTTGGTTTTTCTATCTGTTCTTTGGGAGTGCTAGTTTTTTCTTTTAATTCTCGGTCAAAGGTAAACCTAAAACTTAATTGTGTGCTAAATCCTAGATTGATATCATATACCGATGCAATATCTAAATTTATTTTATGATACTTATATCCAAATCCAAACGTGCCATTAAACACGCCAGTGCTCAGTCCCATTCTGAATATATATTTATTATTGGGTTGGTACGATACGCCGCCCCTAAAACGGAAACCATGGTTTAAATCATTAACACCTTCCGTATTTATACGGACTTTGTTCGATACCTTATAGCCCAAAGCCAGCGTGGCAGAGCCGGGCAAACGGTTATTCGTTACTTCCGATAATTTAACCCTGTTGGGGTTGCTCACATGGAAAGCTCCCGTAAAATCTTTGTTGATGGTATACATAATGCCCGCATCGAAAAACATATTTTGATAAGTACCATTAAGCGGGCCCATATAGGTTTGCAAATAATTTAATTTGATACCTGCTGAAATACCTGGTGCTAGTTTTTTGGATACTCCTAATCCATATAAAGTGGTATTCAAATCACTATTACCCATTTTGCTAAAGCCGACACCTACAGCATACGAAGCAAAAGGAAAAACCACCGCAGCACCTCCACGGTTTATGTCTTTTATGGCATATTTGTTTTCTGAATAAACACCAAATTGTAACGTGGGAAAATTAGACATGCCAGCCACATTGTTATAAAACGACCACACATCGGTACTCAATCGTGATGTGCCACCCATGCCCGCAGCTGCTGCTCCCACAGGGTTTTCAATTTGTGCTGTTATTATATTTGTATATAACAGCAAGCTCGAAAAGATGATAAAATTTCTTAGCACGTTTGCAAATATAGAAAGATATTCCTTAAATGCCAACAAACTTAATATGATTTTACTATACATTTGTAAAGTCTTCTCCTGCAACATTGTCCAACATACTTAAATATATTCTGTCAATAACTGTTATTGCTTTACTTGTGAATTTGTCGTGTAGTGATAGGCATCCTTACAAGTGTCTTAAAAAATTCGATCAAATTCATGAGGAGGGTAGCTCTTATGTGAATATAACAAATTTAGAAATTGGTAAAATTCATGAAGAAAAATTTGGATTTTATAATGGAGATTTTTTGTTAGATACTACTTTGTATGCTCTGGAAGAGTGCTTAATAAATTTTGAATTTAATATTCGACACAAGCGTCCAAGTTTTGGGTTAAGAGGGTTTGGCTTCTCCAAAGACACTATTAAAATTGCAGATACCAGCTTTTGTTTACAAAATATTTTAACAGAATTGGAGCACTCAATTCCCCAAATACTGAAATTGTATAAAGTTGATTGTAATAACCACCACTACCTATTAATGCTCATATCAGAGTCTAATGGACAACTTACATTTTTGTGGAACCTTATATTTGATATTTCTGATCTTAAACATATAAAATTAATTCTCCCAACTGGAAATGATAAATCATGCCTAAGAATGTACGCTACATTTCCATCATACCTTGGTGATTTTGACAAGGATGGAAAATTGGATGTGTGCTTGATAAACGGTGATACTTTGCAATCATATTCTATCAAGAATGAGAAGCTTGTTAAAAATGAAAAGAAGTATATTGTAATCGACAAAAACTATATGCAAAATGCTATTACTATAATTGACGATAGATGCTGGTATAGTTCCATAAAAGCAACTTCCGATTCATGCCAAACTGAATTCTTAAGTTTTGAGGATTCCTATTAATTGCTATATAAACTCAACTCTTTTATCAATTTGGGCAGTCCCTTGCTGGCTGTGCTGGGTATTATTTTTATATGGTGGGGCAATCCTTCGGGTGGGAATGGGTCTACCAAATATACCTGAGCTTTTGATGAGGCATAGTGCAGCAAACCCGCAGCAGGATATACTTGCAGCGAAGTACCTACTACTATTATAATATCTGCTTTTTGCACAATCATAGCAGCTGTGTCAATCATCGGAACTGCCTCGCCAAACCATACAATATGGGGACGCAATTGGGAACCTTTTTCGCAGGTATCGCCGGCATTAATATCTTTATATTCGATATCATATACCAGTGAAGCATCGGCAGTGCTGCGGGCTTTCACTATTTCGCCGTGCAGATGTATAATATTGTTTGAGCCAGCTCGTTCGTGTAAGTCGTCAATATTTTGGGTAATGATGGTAACTTTGGCTTCTCTTTCTAATTTTGCCAATGCTTCATGTCCCGCATTGGGCTTGGCTTTGCCAATTTCTTGTCGGCGTAGGTTGTAGAACTCTAGCACCATTTTATAATCGGCCTGCCAACCTTCGGGCGAGGCAACTTCCATCACATTATAGCCGTTCCAAAGTCCGTTGTTTCCCCTAAAAGTTTGGAGTCCGCTTTCGGCACTCATGCCAGCACCGGTAAGAACAACGATATGCTTCATGAAAACTATATATTAATTGTGGACCACGTCCAAACCTTTGTCTTTTATTTTTTCAAATCCACCATATACATTTTTCACTTTGTCAATCCCTTTTGCTTTGAGCCAAGCAGCCGCAATCATACTGCGGTAGCCACCTGCACAATGTATATAATATGTTTTTTCTTTGTCGAGCGTTTCAATATTTTTGTCCATATCGCTCAAGTTAAAATGTGTAGCATGACCCAAGTGGCCATTGTCCCACTCACCCGGTTTGCGAACGTCGAGCACATTTACTTCATCAAAATTATAGTCGATTGCAAACTCTTCGGGTTCGATAGATATAACCATATCATAACGTTTGCCTGCATCATTCCATGCATCAAAACCGCCATCCAAATACCCTTGTATATTGTCGAAACCCTCACGGGCTAGGCGAGTAGCCGATTCTTCTTCTTTGCCAGGGTCACATACTATTATAATAGCTTGGTGAATATTGAGCAAAGTAGCAGCCCATATTGCGTATTGTCCGTTCAATCCAAAGTTATATGCTTTGGGTACAAATCCGAGTTCAAATTGATCTGGAATCCGCGTATCAACCACATTAATTCCCGCTTTCGACATCTCTGCAAACTGCTCTACTGATAATGGTTTTAAAGCTTTTGAAATTATATCGCCCAAAGGCTCGTAACCATTTTTATTTATTTTGGCATCTTCGAAAAAGTATGCAGGAGCAGGAGAAATTCCAGAAGTAATTGTTTTAATAAATTCATCTTTGCTCATCGGTTGCAAAGCATAATTTCCCAACTTCTGCGTGCCGATAGTTGAGAAAGTTTCTTTCCCAATATTCTTCCCACAAGCCGAGCCAGGTCCATGTCCAGGATAATGTATCACCTCATCATGCAAAGGTATTAGTTTATTATGCAAAGAGTCGTACATCATCCCCGCCAAATCTTCGGGTTTCATCGTTCCATCCAATAAATCGGGACGGCCCACATCGCCTACAAACAAAGTATCTCCGGTAAATACCGCATGTTCTTTTCCTTCCTCATTATATAATAAAAAGCACGACGATTCAGGTGTATGTCCGGGTGTATGTAATACTTTTATCTTCACTTTGCCCAACGGAAAAATCTCTCCATCGGTAGCAACATGAACAGGGAAATTTGTTTTGGTGGTAGGACCATATATAATAGTTGCCCCTGTTTCTTTTGCAAGGTCTATATGTCCGCTCACAAAGTCTGCATGGAAATGCGTTTCGAAAATATATTTGATGGTGGCTCCACGCTCGTTGGCCAGCTTCAGGTAAGAAGCGATGTCACGTATCGGGTCTATGATGGCGGCCTCGCCTTCACTCTCGATATAGTAAGCGGCTTGGGCTAGGCAGTAGGTATATAATTGTTCTATAAACATGGTGCAAAATTAATGAATTTTACGCTTTGTTGAGCATGGATTCTTGTTGGTGAAAACACCAACAAGTGGCAGGAGTGGCAGGATTTGTAGGGGATTGAGTACATGGCCTTGTTGGTGAAAACACCAACAAGGGGCAGAAGAGGCTTAAAATGGTTTTAGGATAGAATTACCCTTCTGCCTTCTGTTGGTGTTTTCACCAACAGAAGGCAGTACCGTGCTTTCACACCTTATATCCACTGCACCCTGTTGGTGTTTTCACCAACAGGAACAGTACCGTGCTTTCACATCTTATATCCACTGCACCCTGTTGGTGTTCTGCCTTCTGTTGGTGTTTTCACCAACAGAAACAGTACCATGCTTTCACACCTTATATCCACTGCACCCTGTTGGTGTTTTCACCAACAGGAACACGCTCATGCTTTTGCACCATATATTTGCCAACCAATGTCAAACGGAATTGAATTTTTTACTGCAACTTGTTTAAATTGGAATAACTTATTATCGAGTGATACTCACAAAGAAATCATAATAAGTAGTCTGCAATTTTTGCACGATGATAAAAGAATATTTATATATG
>JANYDJ010000173.1 GCA_025363675.1 Flavobacteriaceae bacterium
TGTCCCTTAATTTCTTAATGGTTCATGGTTCGACTCCGCTCACCATTGCAAGTAATCAGGCGTCAGCAAATTGTAAATCGTATGTTTCGACTACGCTCAACATGACAAATCGTAAATCGTAAATCAAACAATCCCCTTCGATGCTTCTTCCGTCTTCACAGAATTTTCAATCAACTTATATATATCTTCCAGTTCCGATTTTGTAAAATCACGCCATTGCCCTACTTGTATATTATCTAAACTTATATTCATAATACGGATACGTTTTAGTTTCACTACCTCATAGTCTAAATAATCGCACATCCTACGTATTTGGCGGTTTAGGCCTTGGGTTAGTATGATACGAAATACATATTTGCTTTCTTGTTTTAGTACACATTTTGAAGTAACTGTATCTAATATCGGAATACCATTTCCCATCCTTGTTATAAAATCATTTGTGATAGGTTTGTTTACCGTAACTATATATTCTTTCTCATGATTATTACCGGCACGCAATATTTTATTCACGATATTCCCATTACTGGTCAAAAATATCAGTCCTTCCGAATCCTTGTCTAGCCTGCCGATGGGAAAAATTCGTTGTGGGTGGTTTATATAATCTATAATATTTTTTTCTATATGTCTTTCAGTAGTGCAAGTAATTCCTTTGGGTTTATTGAAAGCAATATATATAGTTTTTTGCGGTTCGTTCAGTTGTTTATTATCTACTTTTATTATATCATCTTTGGTAACCCTATCGCCCAAAACACCTTTTCTGTCATTAATGGTAACCCTGCCTTGTTCAATAATTTTATCAGCTTCTCGCCTAGAGCAGAAGCCCGTATCGCTGATAGCTTTATTTAGTCGTACCGTATTGTTTTCGTTTTCGCTCATGTATTATAATGTTATAACAGTGTTCAACTGTGCTATATGAAAACCATTTTTGGTAACTGTTTTTGCTTCTTCACTTTCTGCATTAAGTAATGGATTGGTATGGTTAAAATGTATAAAATATATCTTGTCTTTTTCTGCAGGTGGCATATTTTTAAATTGCTCCATACTCTCAATTACAAAGGGGTGCGGGATTTCGGAAATGTTTCTGCTTTTTATTTCACTGCCATCATAAAATGTAGCATCTATTAAAGCATAATCAACATTTCTGATTTGTGTTATAATATCTTTTTCCCATTTGCTCCATTTGTCAATATCAGGAATAAACAATGCTTTTTTATTTGGACCTTGTATAATATATCCTACTGTTTCTGAATATTCATCACGGTGCGGAACTATAATAGGCGTTACTTTTATTTTGGAAGATATACTAATTTCAGAATCTTTTTGCAGCGGACTCAGTGCGATATTCTCCAAGCCCACCAACTGACTCCAAGGACCGTTGTTTTCCAAATACGTTTTCATTCGAGGCATGGCATATACCGGAACTTTTTTTGAATTGATGGCTTCTTTCCCCAAATACATAAGCCCAGAATAATGACCAATATGAGCATGGGTCAAAAAAATCCCATCGGCCATTTCCGCATCTTTTGTCGAATATTTTTTTAATAGTTTTAACTGTCTTGTTATATTGGGAGTGGCTTCAAACAACCAACTTTTTTTCTGCATGGTATCAATCAAACCTAAACTAACAACCATCCTTTTTGGGTCGGGGTTTTCAAATAAATCTTTGCAACAGTTTTTATCGCAGCCAATGTGTGGAGAGCCTCCATCTTGAACGTTTCCTAATATTATAAGAGATACGCCTTTGGTGTCTTTTTTCTGATTGCAGGAAAAAAGAAGTACGCATAATATAAAGTAAAACGGTCTCATTAGTTATTGGATTTATTTATAATATTCATATTTTGTATTTAGTGGAAACAGATTTGATGCCTCGTTCAATATCCCGTCCCTAACGGGACTTGGGGGAGGGGAGGATATCCGCATTTTTACCGATATTTCGTCCCGATGGGACTTTTCCTTCTTACCACTCTTAGTATACTTCGGATAACAGTTGGAATTATACAAGCTAACAGTCACTCTAGAAACACAACATTGATAGTAAGAAACAAAAAAAAGCACCCAAACCGAGAGTCCCTTTAGGGATCCAACATTGGTAAAGTGTATACCAAGCCCCAGTCCCTTTAGGGACTATATATTGGTAACAAGAAAAAGCACACAAACTAAAAGTCCCTTTAGGGACGAAACATCGGTTTAGTAGTTGCATCGATATATACTTTATCCTACCCATTCGCAATCTCTTTCAAAGCCACCACAAACTTATCCAACTCCTCCGTTGTTATATACACATGCGGTGTAACCCTTACCCCATGCACATTTGCACTGTCAATAGCTACCGTCCATATCTTATATTTATCGAGTAATGTTTTAGATAAATCTCCAGGTTTTATTCCTTCAATTCCTACATTGGCTATTCCACATTTTCTGGTAGCATCATCAGGTGTATTTATATATATTTTATTTACACCTTTTACTTTGCTTGTCCAATAATTTTGCAAGAAACGTAGCCGTTCTTCTTTGCGTTTTATTCCTATTTTAGTATGATAATCTACAGCGTGGTGTATGGCAATATCAGTTGCTACGGGGTGTGTGCCGGTATGGTTTAGTTTGCGTATATCTTCTTCTGTATAACCTGCATCGCCATATATAGGCCACAGGTTTTTCATCTTGTCTTTGTGTACATATAATATACCTGCACCCATGGGTGTGCCTAGCCATTTGTGCAAGCTACTGCCATAATAATCGCAACCTAAATCACTAATTTTAAAATCGAAATGTGCCACGGCATGGGCACCATCTACCATTACTTCCACGCCTTTTTTATGAGCCATATCGCAGATTTTTTTCACAGGAAGTATATGTCCTGTTATATTAATCATGTGGCAAATCATAAGCAATTTAGTATTGGGTGTAATTGCTTTTTCATATAATGATACAATCTCTTCATCACTTTTTGGATGCAATGGAACAGAAACTATTTTGTTAACGATGCCATATCTTTTGGCTTGTTGTTTAAACATGTCGAGCATGCTGCCGTAGTCTTGTTCGGCCATTACAGCTTCATTGCCAGCTTTCCAATTAATTCCAGATATAATAGTATCTAATGATTCGGTGGTATTTCTTGTTATAATAAGCTCATCTTTTCCGCAACCTAATATATCTGCAAGTCGGTCTTTTATTTTTTGTTTGTTATCAAATTGTATGGTACGCATATAATAGGATGCTTCCGTATTTACCATTTTTATATCGTTGAGATAGGCTTCTAATACAGGCTTTGCCATCATACTAAAATAACCATTTTCCAAATTTATATAGTCGGTTTTCAAATGGTATTCGCTGCGAACTTCTTTCCAAAAATCATCGAACTTTTCCTTAGTCCATGTTTGTGGTAATTCGTCTACTATACTTTTTGCTTTGGAGGCAAAAGGTACTGCCGCAGTGAGCAGTAATGATTTTATAAAATTTCTTTTGGTAAACATATTATTTTTTTTCTATCATAATTTTTGCCAGTTTCATAGCAGTAATTAGTTGACTTAAATATATAGTTTTATATAAAGGAAACATCAACGAATTCCAGAAAGTATTTTTAAGAACTATATTATTTGTTTGGGTCCACAAAGTTCCATCTTCTTGTTTTTCGTAAGTCCAAGCACCGCCCGCAGCTTGTATCATGGACGATTGTATATCTTTTGCTTGCAGAGAAGTTTTGTTAGGGCGTTGGTCTAGTTTGTATTCTAAAGTCATAGTAGTATTGCCTTTCAATTTTAGTTTCACCATCCGTTTGGGTTTGGTTTGTATTACTTCTGCTTTCACCACGGTTTTGTCCCACTTTTTTCTATTATCATAGTTCTGTGTATAATCCCAAACTTCTTCAGGACTTCTTTTAATAAAAATGGAATGGCTAATATTTATGGTATTCGACTTCATTTATAATTTGTATTTGCTTGGCAAAAGTACTTCTTTTTGGTAAAGGATGATATTTGTCACCCTGAGTTTATCGAAGGGCGACAAATACAGCCTCCTCCGAATACCGTCTTCGATAAACTCAGACTGACAGTATTATTTTCCGTTATCCCCTTTATCCATTTACTTCGCAGTTCAATTAAAATACAAACACATGAAAATCATTAAAAAAGTTATTATAGTTCTGGTATCACTAATTGTGGTACTTATTCTTGTATCCTATTTATTACCAGGCCATGTGGTGGTTAGCCGCAGTGCCGAAATAAAAGCTCCGGTGGATGCAGTATATACTCAGGTTGCCGATTTTAATAATTGGAACAATTGGAGTCCATGGTACAAAAAAGACACTAACATGAAACAAACAATTAGTGGAACTGCGGGTATGGGGAAACATGCAATGAAATGGGAAAGTGAGAAGAAAGAGGTAGGCAAAGGAAGTATAGAATTTGACAAAGTGGTAGAAAACAAAAGTATCGATGCCACACTTACTTTTGAAGATATGGGAATGAATTCTACTATCATGTATCGCTTTGAACCAATTGCAACAGGAACTAAAATTACATGGAGTGATTCTGCAGTACTGGGCTATAACCCCATGATGCGTTGGATGGGTTTGTTTATGGACAAATTTATGGGCCCCGATTTTGAAGCAGGGCTTAAAAGTATGAAGGAAGTATCGGAAAAAAATTCGGGGAAACAATAAAGCCTAGTCAATAAAATTTTTGCAATGATTGCAACTATATAAGGTGCGATTTTTTAACTGGCCCATACTATTTGTATGGGCCTTTTTTTATTTTTTACCCAATAAAATAACGCAAAAATATTGTCACTATTTGAACTTCTGCCGTCTAAGGATTGTCTATAGTAAACACTCACTATACAAACTTATGAAATACCTCTCTTCTAATCTTTTATCTACGAAAATGCCATGGCTATATGTGCTGCTCTTTTCTTTAGTGTTCGGTTTCCTATTTTCGTTTACCTCCAATCAATTATTTAACAAAAAGCAAGTTTCAAATTCCACTTCCGATTCTCAAAAACAAAGCATTCTTAATGCACCCAATACCGATCAACCCTTTATTAATCCTTTTCTTTCGTATGTTGGTGGGTTGCCTGAATTAAAACCTTTCAAATCCAAAATTCAAACTATTGTAGATAATGCCAAAAGCAGCGGAAGGGCCAAAGAAATTTCCGTTTTGTTTAGGTCCATGGGCAACGGATATCAATTTGGTATTAATAGAAAAGAAAAATATTATCCTGCTAGTTTGCTTAAAGTTCCGGTAATGATGGCCTACCTCAAACAAGCAGTGGTGTCGCCTGGGTTAATGGATAAGAAAGTTAAATTTGGAAAACCGTATGTAGGAGTTCCCCCCAATATGGTTGCCAACAAAGTAGAGCTTGGTAAAGAATATACCATTAGAGAGTTGATAGAAAAAATGGTTGTAGTTTCTGACAATGATGCCACATTGCTGCTTAACGATAATATTGACCCATCAGCATATAGAAATACTTTGAAGGAGTTGGGATTGTCAATTCCCGAGCAAAGCACGCCCGATAATAATTTTATGGGAGTTGAAGATTATGGACGGATACTCCGTATTTTATATAATGCATCTTATCTTAACAGGGACTTAAGCAATTTTGCTTTAATGCTATTAAGCAAGGCACAGTATGGCGATGGTATAGTATCAGGTACTGGCAGTAAGCAGGTGGCCCACAAGTTTGGAGAATGGATGTACAACGGAGAATATCAACTTCACGATTGTGGGATTATATATGATTCCAACCAACCCTATATGCTATGTATAATGACCAAAGGAAAGGATATTAAAGTTTTGGCCAGTGTAATCGCCCAGATTTCTGCAGCGGTGAGTGAATCGACCGTGAACAATAATATCCCAGCACTTGACAAGTAAAAAACGGCCACTTTTGGTGGCCGTTTGCTAAAAAAATATATATTACAATGTTTGTTATGCTGCTGGTTTGGGAGCAAGCAAGAAAATATCATTGACCACTATTTCGGTATAATACCTTTTCTGACCTGTTTTGTCTTCGTACGAACGGGTAGTTAGTTTACCTTCGATGGCAATTTCTTTGCCTTTGTCCAAATGCTTTTGGGCAAATTTTGCTTGACTATTCCATAGCACCAAATTGTGCCACTGGGTTTCGTTCACAAATACGCCTTCCGCATTTTTGTAGCCATCATTGGTGGCGAGTGATAAACGGGCAATCATTTTGTCTTGTCCGAATTCTTTGATTTCTGGTGCTTTGCCGATGTTTCCGATCAATTGCACAGTGTTTTTTAAATTACGCATAGTAAAGTGTTAATTAAATTGTTTAATAAATAGGTGAATTGTTTTGTCGTTTTGTTGACAGTGCAAAATTGTAGGAAGTGAAAATACTTTGTCGGTATGGAAGCGTTTACTTTCGGATAAAAGCGTTTGTAAGCGTTTAAAACGGATATTTTCCCCTACCTTCGGCCCATGGAAAAACAATGCTTGGAGTGCGGTTCAGCCATAAAAGGCCGTGCCGACAAAAAATTTTGTGATGATGCCTGTCGTAATGCGTTTAACAACAAAAAAAATAACGACAACACCGATTTTATGAAAAAGGTGAACGGAATTTTAAAGAAAAACCGCTCCATCATGTTGGCATTAAATCCGGAGGGCAAAAAATCGGTGAGCAAAAAATCGCTTTCGAGCCAGGGATTTAATTTCGATTATTATACTTCTATATTAAAAACCAAAGAAGGAAAAGTATATTACTTCTGTTACGAACAAGGCTATACCCCTTTGGAAAATGATTATTATTTATTGGTGATGAAAAGGGATGAGTAATATTTAGATATAATTATTCTTAGCAATATTAAATAATGCGACCAACTTAATATAAATATAGCAGTATTTTTGATAAACCAAATAACAATTACATCTTCTAACTTGGGTCTACCTTATACATTGCGAAATCACCGATTTCGCAATGTATAAGGTAAGGTGCACTTTGAGAAAGTTCTGATAAAATGGGGCTAGCTATTAGTTAATTTTTTTATACCAATTACTCACCAATTTGAACCAATCTTTAAAAGTCATAGTCTTATATTTTCCTTTGTAAAATTTAGTGCAAACTTCTACGGCCTCTAAAACTTTATTTTTCCTAAGTAATGGTTTTATTTCAAGAATTAGTGACTTGTCAGTAATATCAAGCAATTTATCAGTAATATATTCTGTCAAAGGTTCAGTTACTAAGTTTGTTTTGTCATCTTCATTTCCCTCTTTTATTTCTTTAAAAAGAGCTGGAATGTTATCAAAGAAACTTGTCAAATTAACTCGTTTGAAAATTATAATTTTTTCCCCATTTGATAGATAACCAGACTTAAATTCATTAGGTTTAACTTTAGTTTGTAATGATTCACGTGAGTATAAAGAAACATTATTCTTTGCATTCAATCGCTGTTTAACATGCTTTGGATTCCAGCAAACCATAGTGTCATTGTCTACATCATATCCTAGTATTATAAAAGGTATATCTGCTTTAAATATTTTTGAGAAATGGTCGCTGTACGGCAACTGAACTCGTGTAACGTCAGGTGAGTTTTTGAAATATGCAGGGGATAGATTTTTTAAAAATATGAAGAATCGCTTTGGTCCTATTTTAATTAGAAATGGATTCCCATCTTCGTAACTAAATTTCTCCAAATCACTTAAGGTTTCAATGAATTTTATCTTTAGTTCTTTTGCTAATATTTTTCTCATATCAATAATTACTTTTTGAAAAGTGAACTATGAAGAAGCGATTTATTCTTACAAGATTTCACGTCTGGAATATCTGTTAAGTCAGAATCAAATCTAACATTTGTTATTTGTGTCGGAATACTTATAGAATTAATAGTAGGGACAATTTCACTGTAATAGTATTTGATAGAATCAACTGCAAGTTGATAGTCATAGAATACATCAAATGATTTCTCAAAATCTTTACCTAGGGTTTGAGCAACTATTTCATTTATGCGAAAACACAATTCTTTATCTTTTATCCTTTTTTCAATTAATTCAATCAATCCAAAAATATTTTTACCAACCCCAGTTCCTACTGCTATAATAGACGCAATAATTAAACTTGAATTTTCATTTGGATTTAGTTGTTCAATTGAAAAGTTATGTATTCTTCTGCTTTTTGAGGTGCTCTTTATTTCTAACTTGTCTGAACCATCATTAAAATCAAATTTATCACTCTTAGAGCTATGCCATGCTCGAAGCAAATAATCGGGGTTGTTTGATTGTTCAATTACTAAAAGTTCAGCCCATAAACCTTGTATTGTTTTAACTGGAGGATTTGAGAATTTGCTAAACAAATTTATAAGTGTATCCACTTCAATTTTCAAATCTTTTAGCATTGGTTTTTCTGAATTTTTTTTTATTATTATAAAAACAATTTCTAAAAAATATTCTTGTAATTCAACTGAATCTGTTTTTAGTGAAATTATAGTGTAAACATCCTCCTCAATTTTCTTTCTGTTGTTTTTAAGTTGGCATTTTCGATTGAATTGAACTGATATAAATTCAAGATTGCTGTCTATTGATTTCACGTTTGCTGAATCAGCACACTTTATAAAAAACATTGGTTGCTCAATTTGAGAAATACCAATTTTATGATTTTTCATTAATGGTAAAGAGCCCACGTTAAAACTGTCGCCATTATCTGACGATTGTTTTTTAAGTTCTTGGAATATTTTAAAAATTGAGTCCATTTTTTACTTCTTGATCCCAACAAATGAATGAGCAAAATCTTCAGGATAATAAATGCCTAAGGTGTATAATACTTGGCCTCCCCATTTAACAGAGAGGGTATCACCTTTGATTCTTATTTTATGAATTTGTATACAAAGTGAATTTTCAAACTTGATACCCTTATCACCAGGATACACTTCATAACCTTTTGGGTCTGGGCCTGAAAAAATATTGTTGATTTTCAAATTTCCTTTGTCATCTACCAAACTTCTATTTCTTCCTTCTGATACTCCATAACTCATTTCAAATACATAGGCTTCTTTTATACCTTTATTATCTGCTAAATATCTTAAATACTGAATAGTGGAGGATTTACGCAAAGCATCGGGCATATTGGCAATTTTAAAATCCTTTAAAAATTCAATTACTTTTCTTATTTCTAGTTTTACATATCGATGATTTCGGTCATTTGTTCTAAAATCTTTGTAATTTGTAAATGATTGTGAATTCAGAAATTCAGAAACAAAAGAATAGTTTTCTTTGATATGTTGTAATGCATTCAGTTGCCTCCATCCGTTCATTTTTTGTTTTATCAATTCCGATGATAAAATGTTGTTTCTCGTTGGATTCATTGCACTACTTAAAACTAACAACTGCTCTAGTTGTGCAAGTGTATTTTCTTTCAGCATGGTTCGCATGATTTCTTCATGCTCTACATACTCTCTATATTCAATAATAGAATCATTTGGTAGAAAAACTCTACAACTTTCAAGATAGTTTAGTTTGTAACCAAAAAACCTACAACGCTGTTGGATAGTGTCTGCGTTGGATTTGCCAATACTATATCGCGGCATATATGAAACTGACAATCCTTCAACTGTATAACCTCTATTAAGCATGTCAGCACCAACTAAAATATGAGATGATGCGTTGCTCCAATCAATTTCTCTTGAACCTTGTATTACCAGCTCCATGTTTGTATCAAGTATCGCTTGCAATACTTCTTGAATCACTATATCAAAACTTGGAGGATTGTCAATTCTTCTGACTGCTTCAATATAATTTTCTTTAAATTCTTTTACCAGTTCAATTTTACTTGGGTCTGTATCGGACAGATTAAGCCTTTCCGCCCAGATACCAATTAATTTTTTAACCCAATCATAAAACTGCTTACTCGCGTCTTGCTCCCGATCTGCGTGAATCATCATCGAAAGGAAATTTTCTTTTCCTTGTATATTCACAGTAATAGCAACACCCATTAAAAACAATTGTAAAGCATCTATTAAACTTTGAGGACATTCAGTAAGTTGGTTATGTTTATGATGATATACTTCTGTATCAGGTATTGTATATATTAGGTCTGTATTATCCTCAAAAAAAGTTTTTCCACCAGTATAAGACTTACCCGGAGTTAATACTACATGAAATTTTGGTGAAAGCAAATCCATTATGTTTATCAATAATGGACCTTGAGGCGTTGCAGTATATTGTATATATGAATGATTTGAAAGCGATGCTCTTAAATTAAGAATACTTGAATATGTAGAACTAAATTCATCATCTTCCCAATCTTCGGTCTTGCTGTTCTTTCTTGCATAAGTATTTAAACTTGCTTGGTCTGCTTCATCATCAATTATTAAAACACCATTATTTCCTAATTCTTCTCTTACTTCTGCTGTTTTGAATATTTTAGTTAGTTCTTCAATGTGCTTGTAATGCTTTAATACAGTTATTAAAATGGCTGGCTTATGATTTAATCTTAATGCACTTTGGATTTTACCATGAACATTATCACTAACGGATGGGCTTTGATAAACTTTAAAAAATCTTGCATTGTTGCCATCTGTATGAAGGTCTTTTTTTAAACGTTTTGTTGTTTGTATTTGTTGAAAAAAGATTAATTGCTTTTAGAAAACATCTTAATTTTTAAAATTAAATCTCGGATTAGTCGACTATTTTGAATAAACAAAAAAAGTAGTATTCCTGTCTAAATAAATTAATCTCCGCCCAAAATTGATAATAACAAATTCTTCAAAAAATCTTTCCACTATTCCAATTTTTGTACCTAAGCCTGTATACTGTCCAAATTCAACCTTTACAGTATCACCTTCTGATGGAAAGTTTTCTACCCACATAATTATGACTTTTAAATTAGTAACCAATTAAAACTATTCCTTTTAATGGGAGCTGCAATCTTCCACTTATGTAAAGTGTTTCAAGAAATTGAAAGATTGATTTAAAGTCATCTGTGTTATGATAATGATTTCTTACTGCTATGACTAAATATTCAGCATTTGGCATCATACAGGCTTGGAAAATATCTTTGAGAAATTGATTGTTCCTATAGCCTCTTCCTGCTTCTACTTCTATTACAATTTTTCCATCTTCACTTACTGCATCAGCATCAAAAAATTTATCAATTCTATTGTTTATACTAAATAGAACAGGAACTTTTATTTTATCAACGCTTGCTTTACTGCTCTCCACTCTAAAATTTACTGCTTTTAAATCATCAGAAATTATTTTCAAAACTCCATCGCTGTTCAGATTAAAATCAGGTGATTTTATAAGATGATAATTTTTTTCAAAACAAGAAATAACACCTTGTATTTCTTCAGTAATTCCAAAAGAACGTGGGAACAGTTGATAAACTAATTGATAATCTATATTCATTATGCAGCTATTTGATAAGTGTTTATTTGCGTTAGGGATTGAAGTGGAAATCCTTTTTGTGAGGCACGAACAAAAAGATTGGAACGGAAAGCCCGACCCTTTAGGGTAACGGCATAATAATCTTTATAATTTACAGCATTCCCAAATGCACGGAATGCCTTTGCTGTTGTACTCGGTAATTCTTTGAGTTCTTCCATACATTGTAATTTTGAAGCTTCTCTTGGTGTCATATATCTTCCTAGCCAAGGGAAGATGGGTATTTGTGTTGATGTCAGTACTAGTGCAGGAGAAAAATTAGGCATTTTAACTCTTATACCTGATGGTCGAAATTGTAAAATTTTGTCTTCGATAATTAACGGAACTTTATTACCGCAATTCCACTCAAATTTTTGGTGACTATTTTCAAATCCTTTTATTTGGGGGATCCATTTATCTAGCCATTTTTTATGTTTCAAATAAAATTCACGATTCGCACGGATATAATATTTTTTCCAATTAGGAAATTCTGTTTGGTCTATCTGGGAATAAATAGGCAGACATTCTAGAACTTCATCAAAGGAATGACCACTAATTTTCTGTCCAAATTTCCCTCTATGCTTTTTCAGTTCATCGGCAGATAAATTAATAGGTGCTTTTCCCTCATATGGATACGTAGCTCCAAACTCCATAGCCCAAATAGGAAACCGGGGAACTTCCTCAGAATCTAAGTTGTTCAAAAATTCCTGCCACACTTTGATGTGATTTAACGAATCAGGTTTTATAACTGTATATTCTTTTGGTTTTTTTTCAGTAATAGATTTTATTGAAAGTTTGCCTTTAAAATCTCCTTCTGGAAACTCAAAGTCTTTTAATCCATCTTTTGACTTTAATCGGCATACAATATATATTCTTGAACGGTGTTGAGGAACCCCAAATTTGTGAGGGGACATGACTTTTTCTTTTACATCATATTTCACAGAAAGTTCGTTGTAAATGTACTCCCAAGTATTGCCATCATCATGGCCTTTTAAATTTGGCACATTTTCAAGAAAAATGTATTCAGGGTTATGCAAATCCGCAATATCCATAATACGATTAAAAAAATTACCATTATTAGGGTCTTCAAGTCCGTTTTGTTTACCCGCTTTGGAAAATGGTTGGCATGGAAATCCAGCACAGATTATGTCATGTTTAGGTATGTCCTTAACTTCTACTGCATTTATGTCTCCTGTGCAATCGATACCATGATTAATTTTATATAGCTTTCTCAAATCCTCATTTACCTCACTAGCAAATACACACTTATGTCCTAAACTATGTAGTGCCATATGAAATCCACCTAGTCCTGCAAATAAATCTATAAATGTTAATTTGTTTTCTTTCTTCTTTCTCATTTCTTTTTACGTGATACAATTATTTCACCCACATCTACATCCAATATTTAGCAATGTCATTCAAGCCTTGGCTATCGGTTCTAAATAATTTTTTCACTAGTATTTATTTAATTCGGTTCATATATAGAAAGTATCGACCGTCAAAAATAATGATTATTTGTAAATATATCTTATAAATTGAGATGTAAAACAATCAATTACTTGAATAAAAAAAACCCGAAGCTCACACCTCGGGTTTTATATATTATATCGTTTTATTATACAACTTACGCCACCGCATCAGCAGTCTCTGTCAAAAAACTCTCAACATCAACCAATGGCATATTGAAAGCTTCGGCTACGCCAGCATATACAATTTTGCCATCAATTACATTCAATCCCAATTTTAAATCGGGCATGTTTTTGCAGGCTTGTTTCCATCCTTTGTTGGCTAATTGC
>JANYDJ010000182.1 GCA_025363675.1 Flavobacteriaceae bacterium
GATTTACGATTTACGATTTACGATTTACGATTTACGATTTACGATTTACGATTTACGATTTACGATTTACGATTTACGATTTACGATTTACGATTTACGATTTTGCTGACGCCTGATTACAGATTAGTGTACTGAGCGTAGTCGAAGTATACGATTTTGCTGACGCCTGATTATTATAGTGCGTTGGTAGTGTCTTTTGACCAAGTACAATAGGCCTACTTATTATCATCGTAAATCGCACATCGTATATCGTACATAAAAAATAGGTTCAATATTTGTTATATGGCTAATTAAAAAAATTCTGATTTCGAATAACAAAATCTTAATTTTGTACGTTGAAACCAAAACCAAAAAAAACAGACCTATTATGAACTATAAAAAAATCACAATCTTATCCGTAGTATGCGGACTTTTAAGCGGCGTTGTAGGCACTATGGCCGTTGGGTATTTCAGTAATTCAAACAATAATATATATACGCAGGCAAACCAGCCCGTGTTTAGTCGCACAGCTTATGCGGCTGCGGGTGCTATGCCTTCATTTACAGGTGCATCGGCAAAAGCTACACCCTGTGTGGTTTTTATAAAAACTGTTACCGAAGCCCGTGCAGTGCAGCGTGATCCCTTCTTCGAATTTTTTAGTTGGGATCCATTTGGGCAGCGTGGCCCATCGGCCTCATCGGGTTCAGGTGTTATACTTTCGGCTGATGGATATATTGTTACCAATAACCATGTGATAGATGGTGCCGACCAAATTGAGGTAATACAGAACGGCAATAAACGCTCGTATAAAGCCCGCGTAATTGGTGCCGATCCCAATACCGATTTAGCACTTATAAAGATACAAGCTACTGATTTACCCTTTATATCAATTGGCAATTCAGAACAATTGTTGGTGGGCGATTGGGTAATGGCTGTGGGCAATCCCTTTAATCTAACCTCTACAGTTACAGCGGGTATTGTAAGTGCAAAAGGCAGGAATATCAATATCGTAAATTCAAAATTCCCTATCGAATCATTTATACAAACCGATGCTGCCATTAACCCTGGCAACAGTGGAGGGGCACTGATAGACTTGCAGGGCAACCTTGTTGGAATTAACACAGCCATTGCCTCAAACACTGGTTCCTATAATGGTTACGGCTTTGCAATACCGATAGATATGGTATCGAAAATAGTAGAAGATTTGAAAAAATTTGGTGAGGTGCAACGCGGTTATCCGGGTATGGAAGTGAAAGATATAGAAACTGAACTTGCTGAAAAAATTGACTACAAAGGCAATAATGGGGTATATGTAAACAGTGTGATGGATGAAGGACCCGCAAAAATTAGTGGACTGCAAAAAGGTGATATTATTATAAAAGCGGGCAACAAAACTATTGAAAGCAAAGCCGTATTTGATGAACAGATAAGCCTACGCAGGCCAGGCGATGAGCTTAGTATTATATATTTGAGAAAAGGAGTGCAAGGCACCACCACTATCAAACTATTTAGTAAAGAAAGTACCAACAAGATATTATATAAAAATACCTATCATTCCAATTCTCTTAACTCCGATTTAACACCCGTAACTGCTGAAGAAAAAGAAAGATACAGTATTGATGGAGGAATAAAACTAGATAATATAAATGGCGGAGCACTGAAACAAATGGGCTTGCAGAATGGAAGTATTATATTAAAGTTCAATGGCAAAACATATAATACTGCTACTGAACTGGAAGATGCAATTTTGAAATCATCGGGTAGTATCAATATGAAAATTATTGACCAGAATGGCAATGTAGGGAATTATAGTTTTTTGAGGTATTAGTATTAATTACGAGTGGTCAATTACGAATTACGCTCGCTGCGGCGAATTCAATTTAGAATTTTTGAAATATTATAACTTCGCTCAATTGCGGCCATTGCTGTTGATCTTTTTACCGCAAATTACGCTAGGGAAAAACGCTAGGGACGCAATATTTATATAATAGTGTGGTATTAATTACGCTCGTCGCGGCGAATTCAATTACGAATTTTTTGAAGTATTATAAATAATTACGAATCTTGGCATTTGTATAGTCAAGGCATAATACTCTTTTGTCATTTCGAGCGTGAGCGAGAAATCTACGAATAAACACTGAAACATTGTAGATTCCTCGTTCCTCGGAATGACAAATACCTACTTAGTGTGCATGTTCTTACTACAGATATGCCCCAATTCGTAACTAACTACTGCTTATCCCAAGTAGTCAAATATCTTTCTTTTATAATATTGATATGGTGTATTTCATGTGCCAATATCATATAGCCCAAAGCTTTTACCGATGCGGTAGTTTCATTCGTGCTACCGGTTCTAGCCAGCATTTCTTCTTCGAAACTTTCAAACATCATTATAGAACCATTTCGCACTACAGTATATTCTTGTAGCATTTTACGCCAGTTTCTATCTTGTGCTTTGCTCTCATTTGCAAATTCATTTTCATCGAAACTATGTAATATATTTTTATCGTTTCTGGCATAGCGTAAAGCACGGTAACAATATATACGTTCGGTATCTATAATATGTTGCCACATCTCTTTAATAGTCCATTTGCCGGGCTCGTAGCGGTGTGGTAAAATATTTACATCGAGGTCCAACAAAAAATCGAATGTGTTGCAAAATGATTCTTTTAAACCTTGTATTAAATCATCAAAATCGACTAATGCAATATCAGCAGCGTATCTTTCAGGATACTCGGTAGCCAATGGTTTGGTGATGATAATTTCTTTTTTCATTTTAATCTTCTTTTATTAGTTGATATAAGATATTATCATACATCATTGTGTTAATATTTGAGGATACGATTTCAGTGATTCGAGGGCTTTTTTCATATAAGGATCGTTCTCGTTTGCAGTTTTTATAAATTCATTTTCGCCCAATGCCCTGCGAGCAATATAAGATTTTAACTGCCTTTCTATAATACTTATCGATTTTGTAAAACCCGCCCTATCAATGGCTAACCCCTTACCTTTTGCAAACTGGGTGAGGCCTTCGCACACAGGCTGCCGATGCATGTTCCACCACAAATCAAGATCTGATTTCTTTTTCATTTGCTTCAGTTCTGGATAGGCATCGGTGAGCTGATAAACATATTGTTGCACATATCCATTTTGCAATAGCTGACTCAAATACTCACTATTTTTAGATGAATCGACAGGAATATATATATCGGGCGAAATACCCATACCATCCACTACCGTTCTGCCTTTTGATGTTTTAAATTTATGAGACTTGAGCATGAGTATACTGTCCGATATACGGTCACTTTTATAGCGGCTATATAGTTCATTTTCATAATCGGCATGGCCATTTGGTGCGTAGTTTTTTTGTATGCACCTGCCCGAGGGTGTATAATACCTCGCTATAGTTAAACGTATCTGCGAGCCATCTTCCAAACCCAACGATTCTTGTACCAGCCCCTTACCAAAACTACGGCGACCAATAATTAATCCGCGATCCCAATCTTGTATGGCACCGGCAAGTATCTCGCTGGCCGATGCTGAATGGTCGTCGATTAAAACCATTAATTTACCGGTCTCAAAAAGTCCGCTTGTATGGGCTGTATAATCTTTGCGACCTTGGTGCACGCCTTTGGTATATATAATAAGTTTATTATCATCCAATAGTTCATCAGCAATACGACACACTGCATCAAGGTAGCCGCCACCATTTCCTCTCAGGTCTATTATCAGGTTTGACAAACCATCACTCTCCAACTCTTTAAGTTTGGTATTAAACTCTTCGTAAGTGGTGGCTCCAAAATGATTGATTTTGATATATCCCGTTTTATTGTCAATCATATAGGCAGCATCCACACTATATATCGGTATTTGCCCACGCGTAATTGTAAAATATATCACCCTACCCGTAGACCTTCTGAATATTCCAATTTTTACTTTTGTCTCTTTGGGACCTTTCAAAGATTTCATTACTTTATCATTCGTAATTTTAATACCTGCTATATTATTTCCATTTACACTGATAATTCTATCATCGGCAAAAATCCCAGCTTGCTGACTCGGTCCGCCATTAATTACATTCACCACCATCACCGTGTCGTCCAATATATTAAACTCCACCCCAATACCCTCAAAGTTCCCGTTCAGCGGGGCCTCCACGGCCGAAAGTTCCTCGGCCGGAATATAAACCGAATGGGGATCGAGCTCCTGCAACAACCCTTCGATAGCTGCTTTTTGCAATTTACTGTCACTTACCGTATCAACATAAGCATTCTTAATTAAGTTGATAACATCTTCGGTAGAGGTGCGACTTTTTGTAAAAAAATTTCCTTTTGGTTTCAATAAAATGCCAATTCCAACACCCGAAGCCAGTAATACAAAATACAACAAATATCTCATTCCCGCTTTGCTGTAGTCTTTGTTATGCTCAGTATGTGGAATATTTTCTTCTTCAATCATTCTTGCAAAAGTGTACACTTGTAGTCAAATTCTCATAAAAACTTTTGAACCTATTGTATGCAAAAAAGTACAGAATCAGATTCGATATACGACAACCTAGAAACAATGAGCACGACTGAGCTTATTGCAGGCATAAACAGCGAAGATCAAAAAGTAGCCCTAGCTGTAAGCAAAGCCTTGCCCCAACTAGAAAAACTGATTGATGCCGTTTATGAAAAGCTCAGTAATAATGGGCGGTTATTTTATTTAGGTGCAGGCACCAGCGGACGCTTAGGAATACTAGACGCTAGTGAGTGCCCGCCCACTTTTGGAGTGCCGCACGGGTTGGTAATTGGTATGATAGCAGGTGGCGATAAAGCCATTCGCAAAGCGGTAGAATTTGCAGAAGACGATACCGAACAGGGCTGGAATGACTTAAGCGAACACCATATTACCCCAAATGATTTTGTGGTGGGCATTGCTGCAAGTGGCTCTACGCCTTATGTGTTGGGGGCACTGCAAAAAGCAAACAATAGTGGCATTGAAACCGGTTGCATCGTTTGCAATACCGATAGTGCCATTGCGAAAAATTGCAGATTTCCTGTTGAAGTAATAGTGGGTCCTGAGTTTGTGACAGGCTCCACCCGCATGAAGGCCGGAACCGCACAAAAGCTGGTTCTAAACATGCTAACCACTGCCGTAATGATAAAACTGGGAAAGGTGAAAGGGAACAAAATGGTGGACATGACCCCCACCAACAATAAACTTATTGACCGAGGTGTGCGTATGATTATGGAACAACTTAAAATTGATGAAAAACAAGCAATTGAACTGCTACAAAAACATGGAAGCGTGAGAAAAGCAATTGATTTTTTATAGTTTGATAGGAATAACTGATATTTGAAAGTTTTTTAGAATTATCCTAATTTCATAGCTTGGCTAAGAAATACACATACTTATATATATTTATTGGGTTCTTGCTTACACATAGTTTGCAAGCACAACTCACTGTTAAAAAATTTGAGCCCAATCTTTTACAAGACCATGATGAAGTAGTTGAAACACGTTTTTCATCTACCGAAATTCCGGTGTTCGAAACCAATGTGCCCAATAGTGTTTTCTTGCAAAATGGATATGCATCAGCCATTATTAGAAACCCTTCCGCCTGGCGTCCCGATTACGATTCTATCGATATTGTGGACATCACCTTGGTATATACCCGCTACCCGCTCGATAAAAACAAGTGGACTATTGGATATCATTATTTGCTGAACGAACGTTTGATGGAACTGTTTAGGTTGGACAGCAATCTAAATGATGCACATATTAATTATCATATAGCGTTGCAAACAGGCTGCAAAAATTCAAAAGAAGCCAAAACATATAAGCATGGTATCTTAATTTCTTATAAAATATATGATGCCAAAACAATACAATTAAAACGCGAGCAACGCAAACGTTTATCGGGTGTTAGCCCACATTTGCAAATGTCGTATCGCAAAGATGTGGAGGCATTTATTAAAGAGCAAGGCGGTATTACCGACTCCACCGTATATAAAATTTTCGACCGACATCCTGAGTGGCGTAAATCATTGGTGGTAATGGACTGGACCAGTAGTATGTACCAATATGGGGCATCATGTGTGTTGTGGCATAGCCTACACTATAATACAAGTGGTATCCGATATTTTTCTTTCTTTAATGATGGCGATAATAAACCTGAGAACTTAAAAAAAGCGGGCTTTGCCGGAGGTATATATCATGAAAAAGCTGACAGGCTAGATGATGTTATCAAACTTTTTAGATTGGTAATGAAAAATGGCAGTGGTGGCGATGTGCCTGAGAATGATATAGAAGCCATGATAAAAGCTATCCAATATTTTCCTGAATTTGATGAACTTATTTTAATAGCAGATAACAGTGCGTGTATTCGAGATTATATAATAAGTGATAGCATAAAAGTGCCCATCAAAATTATATTGTGTGGCACCAACAATGGTATAAACCCTATGTATTTAAATTTGGCCGCAAAAACGGGTGGTTCTATACATACCATTGAAGAAGATATATATAGTATGCAAAACAGTGGCATAGGCCAAGAAACAGTGCATATAGGCGGTATCGACTTTAAAAAAGATGCCAAGGGTTTATATATACGTATCGATGGGAAAATGGCTGGCGAGTGCGAACAGTTCTATGATTACAAGCCTGAGGTAAAAGTAACCAATAAGGAAAAAGAGAAAGTAAAAACGCAAAAGAAATTAAATTGGTGGCAGCGGTTGTGGGGGAAGAAAGAGAAATAACTTTCAGTATTACTATGATACACCAATATGATATAAATTGAAAAAGGATACTCAGATTATATTAGTAGGAATTGCTGGACTTGCTGCAATAATTATAAATGATATAATTGGCCTGAATAATCCACCAAGCAATATTTTATGGACACCAATAGTTTTGACCGTAATTATCTGGGGTGTGAACTACCCATTATATAAAGCAGATTTTAGAATAGCTATAATATACAATTATTTCTTGTTGCTATTTAACGACATTCTTTTACGTGGTTTCCCTACTGGAGTTCCTGTTGATGAAGAAGGCAAAGGGTGGATTTTTTTATTTTCCATGCTTGCATTTATTATTGCTACAATCGTAATGACAGGATACGCATATGTATACAGAAACGACATTGATAAAAAAACTAAACGAAACAATTTTTTGAGTATCCTAATTTCGGCATTTGTTACGTTTTTGATTTATGTTTTATTTCTGTTAGATTTTTAAAAACGTATAATAATTTCAAATGATATATTTCATAATTATCATATCGCTAACGTATATAATTTATACCTTAAACTTCACCCTAAAGTTTAATAAAACAAATATATACTTTACTAAGAATCAAAAAACATTGCAAATTATTTTAATGTGGTTGATTCCTTTTCTTTGGATTGTTGTTATTAAAACAATAGTGAAACCTAGTCCCGGCTCAGACAATTTTATAAAGAAAAGTGAAGACCCAAGTATTGAGCAGCATGGAGGTGGGTATAGGTTTTAATTGCCCTTCGCAGATTCGACGACTCTCCACACGCATAGGCACAGGCTGAGTCGTCGAATCACCACACACATTCCACAACCATACCCATCAACCATCAACCATTAATAATTATTCCACCACAATCCTTTTCACCAAACTATTATTTTCATAATGCACTACCAATAAATACAAACCTTTAGCGTGCATACTTAAATCTAATATATGTGTATTTGCTTGCGGCATATTTATCAGCAACTGGCCTTCCATATTATATACTTTTAATGCAATTACTTTATCGCTTACTACATTAATAAAACCATTACTCGGGTTTGGGTATATGCTAAAATCTACACCTTGCAATGCATTTTGTATACTATTGAATTTTTTATTTATGGTAACGGTTTGTTGTGCTGTTGCGGCCAAATAATTGGTATCAGCGGTTTGGTTTGCTGTTATATTTACTTTGCCCGCCGTTACCAATAATAAGTTATTACCAGTAAGCGTAGCAGAGCCCGTACCATTGGTTTCAGTAAATGTAATCAATCCTGTTGAGTTACTACTTGCTGTTATATTTATGATATTGGTTTCTGTGCCTGTATCTATTGAAGTAATAGTAAGTGTGGGTGCAATTTTGTTGATGGTTAGCGTGGCACTTGTATAACTAAAATCGTAATTATTGTCGCTGCCTCCAGTAATGGTAATATTATATATTCCTGCATTACTGGCTATAGTAGCGGGTGTGCTGGCGGTGGGCGGCACATCAATTACCGATGCATTGTCGCCATTTACAAAACCTGCATAGTTAATAGTAAAAGTAGGATTGGCCGATGCATACGGTCTGCTAGTATTATTGGTTGATGCTAACAACGATGCTTTGGTTATGGTAAAGCTATCACTATTATAATTAAAATCATAATTATTATCGCTACCTCCACTCGGTGTTATTGTATAATATCCCGCATTGCTAGTAGCAGTGGGAGCATTGCCAATAGAGGGCTGCACATCAATTACCGAACTATTCTCTCCATTTACAAATCCTGAATAACTAATAGTGAGTGTAGGATTGCTTGCACCATATATTCTTGCTTGTTTATTTGCAGTAGCATTAAGCATCGTTTTATTTATAACAAAGGTGCCAGTATCATAGTTAAAAGTATAATTATTATCAAAACCATTTGCTGGCGTAAGTGTATAATTTCCTACATTGCTGGTAATAGTTGGCACACCACTTATAGTAGGAAGTGTATTAATAACTGAGGTGTCTTCCCCATTTTTAAAACCAGTATACGTAATTGTTAATGAAGGATTGGATACGCCATAAGCACGGGTTTGGTAATCTGCTTTGGCTGTAAGTGTGGCTTTGCCAATACTGAAAGTTCCGTTAGTATAATTGAAATCATAATTATCATCACTACCACCCGATACTGTTAAGGTATAGTTGCCAACCGTATCAGTGGCAGTGGGAGCTCCATTCACCTGGGGAAGTGTATTGATAACAGATACGTTTTCGCCATTCACAAAACCAGTATAACTAATAGTGAGCGAAGGATTGGTGGCACCATATATGCGGTTCTGATTATCTGCTTTCGCTGCAAGTATGGTTTTGGTTATAGTAAAAGTATCACTGCTATAATTTATGGAATAATTATTATCACTACCTCCACTCGGTGTTATTATATAATATCCCACACCACTTGTAACTGATGGTGCACCGCTGATGGAAGGTAAAACATCGAGCACCGATGAGTCTTCGCCATTTTGAAAACCACTATAGCTTATGGTTAAATTTGGATTGGATGCTCCATAAGTTCGAGTCTGTTTATTTGCTGTAGCAGTTATAGAACCTTTATATATATTAAATGTTCCTTGTTTGTAATTAAAAGTATAGTTATTATCTGATGCACCACTTGGGGTTAAAGTATACGAACCCACCGTATCAGTTGCAGCGGGTGCTCCACTTACGGAAGGCAATGTGTTTAATACTGATGAATCTTCGCCATTTTTAAATCCTGAATAACTAATAGTAAGTGTGGGGTTCGATTTACCATATAATCTACTGTTATTATTTGCTGTAATGGTGAGCATTGATTTGGTAATAGTGAACGCTCCATTTATATAATTAAAACTATAGTTATTATCCGATCCGCCTGATATGGTTAAGCTATATATAGCTACAGAATCTGTTATTGATGGAGCACCGTTAATATTGGGCAATGTATTGAGCACCGATGAGTCTTCTCCATTTTTAAATCCCGAATAACTAATAGTCAAATTTGGGTTGGAGTTTCCATATACGCGACTCTGGCTGTCGGCCTGGGCGGTTAGTTGGGCTTGGGTAATGGTCATATCTCCGCTGGTATATTTATATATATAATTTGATGCCTTATTATATGGATCATATATACTATCAACTATAATATCGTTGGTATAATATCCTACATTACTATATACAGTGGTGGTAGTTTTATAGCTAATAACTTTAAGGGTATCATTATTTACCAAACCAGTAAGGTTGCCCGAGAATGATGGATTAGAAGCTCCATAACTGCGGCTTGCATTGTTTACGGATATATATAAGGTATCTTTTAGTATGGTAAGCTGTGCGGTTTTACTACCTGCTGTATATTTACTAGTGCTGGGCTGCGAAGCCATCACAGTTACGGTTCCCGCACTGTTAATAGTAATAGCTCCCGTTACCGAATCAATACTTGCTGCATTACCTGATACAATACTATAGGTAATATTTGCAGAGGAATTAGAACTTGCGGTCATATATATTCCTGTATCGCCATAGTTTGCTGTTTTGTATGCGAAGGTGAATGTGGGTGCTGCGGTATCACCTTTAAAAACCATTAAGGTAAATTTATTTTTACTACCATTGTTTTGATAACCTGAAACCAGATAACGACCATCTTGTAAAACTGTAAGACCATACGAAGTAAAATTATACGACGAATTATAATATGCTACTGATTTTCCATTTCCATTAAATGTGGAATCGGGTGTACCGTCAGATTTTTTGCGGGAAATTGCAAATTGATATTTCCCTCCATTGTCTACAGCATGGCCTGCTTCCACCACTTTGCCATTGGGTAATAATGCATGCGATGTTAATATACTTGCATAGCTTGTAAGCGAAGTGCGAACCACGCCACTACTATTCCATGCATTGTCATTTCCACCTGCACTATCAAGTCTGATAGTGAAAAACTGTCCGTAGTTTTGTGCATATCCTGATACCAATATTTTCTTATCGGGTTGTTGGGTAATACTTGTTCCATAATCAATACTGTTCAAACTTATATATCGGTGGCCGCTGCTGTTAAATGAATTATCTGTTCCTCCAGATGAGGTCATTCTATATATGGCGATATAATAAGTAGAGCCATTGGGCGATTTTCCGGTAACCAATATTTTGCCATCGCTTTGCACATTAATTCCATAAAACTCCATATCGTTTCCACCTTGCCCTGCCCAGCCTGATTTGCCACTGCCATTAAAGTTCGCATCTAATTTTCCATCGGAACCTAATCGCACCACTGAGCCATAGCGTAATGCCGATGCACCATACGATGAGTATCCGCACAACAGTATTTTACCATCGGGTTGCAGGCACATTCCATATAATAAATCAATATTACTTTGCCCATAAAAATCTATCGTAATTTTGCCTGTTAGGTTAAACGAGGTGTCTAAAGTTCCAGCGGTATCAAGTCGCATACAAAAGAAATCAGTGCCACCGGTATAATTGGTATTGCCTGCCAGTAATATTTTGCCGTCGGGCTGAATTATGATAGCTCTACAATTATCAGTACTGCTATTGCTAAATATATATGTTTTTTTGCCATTGGTGCCAAAGGTACTGTCTACACGGCCATCTAGGTTAAGCCGCATGAGGGTAATATCATTATTGGAACCATTATAAGTGGTACCCGCAACATATATTTTCCCATCCGATTGCTGTGCGGTGTAGCAGAAATAATCGTCGGAGCTGGTATTAATCTGCAAGCGGCCGGTTCCGTTAAAAGATGAATCGGCAGTACCTGCTTGGCCATAGCATAACTGGGCAAGCACCATTAAAGTAAGAATGATAAGTATACGTGTCATTGATTGTTTATGAGTTTAAAAATTAACGTACAAATAACGGACATTCTAGTCTATTTTTTAACCACTACATTATTATGTAGTGTACGCTTCCCAATCAATCAAAAAAACGTTTCATATTTATGAATATATATAAATACAATTAAAGGTAATAGAAATACTTTTTATATCGTTGGTCAAAAAGCATTATATGAAGCCGAAAAATAAGTATTAGAATTGTTGCGAAACACTTACCCATGGCAGGCACTGGTATTTTACTTTTTCACGGTGCTTCCGCTAATAATCTTTGAAAAATTTTTTTTTAATTTCAAAAAAGGTGATTCAAAATATTTGTAGGAAACTGCTGAAATAATTAGGGTGAAGATAATACTAAGTGGATAGATAAGCCAGTTGGTAGTATAACCGATAGAAATACCTAAAGCAAGAGCCAATACAATTGCTATCGGATGATACATATATAATCCATAAGAAATATTTCCAAAGTAGTTTAAAAGCCTATTCTCAAGAGTGATCTTAATTTTATCGTTTGTGGCAAAATTCAAAATAATAATTCCAAATAAAACCGCATAAAATTCATAATGAATATAGGGTATATAAACTCCTTTTAGCATAAGAAACACCACTACACAAATAGTGGCATAAAACAGCATATTATTCTGTAGTAGTTTTAGTGATTTACTTTTTTGAAATAACAATATGGCAAAAATTCCTCCAATGGCCATGCAGTCAAGATTAAAGGTTGACCAAAATGCTTTAACTATATTTTTGTGTGGAATAAAATCGGAATAATGGGTAGAAAGAAATATAGCGATGAGCAGATATGCCATTATAATAAAAAGCATTAAAATTATTCGGAACTTTTTAAAGTATTTTAATATAACCGGCCAAACTAAATAATACTGTTCCTCCGTTCCTATGGACCAAGTATGAGAAGCGTAAGGAACTATTCCATAAAGAGCAAGTACAAGATTTGGAAAAAATATTGCATATAAAAACAATTTCAACCACAGGTTTGAATATATTACTTCTTTGCCAAATGCAGGCAATGTAAACAAGGTAATATTGGGCAGAATAAAAAATGCGAAAATGATTATTAAAAAGTATAATGGCCAAATGCGAAGAATTCTTCTGATGTAGAACTTTTTTATACTTATGGTTTTAAAGGAATATTCCTCGGCCAATAGAAGATACGTAATTAGAAAGCCGCTCAACACAAAAAACAATACCACTCCAAGGTTTCCAATAATACCAATAAAAGGTGTTATGCCCCAATAACTAGCTATTTTTGATGCGGATTTTATTTGCTCAATGTGGTGTATAATTACCAAAAACGCTGCAATAAATCTTAATCCATTTAGATTCGGAAAATAAACTTTTTGTTGGTTCACTATTTTTCTAATTATATAGTTCGTTTTTGTTCGTCCCTTTGCCTGGGTGCAACCCTCAAATACCCGCACCAAAGGTAACGGCATTGCATGAATTAGACAAACAAAGATAAAACTTCTATTTAAAGATTTATATGGTTTTGGTGAGCATAATGGAATTGTTAAATTTTAAGCATCTAGCTGGCATATATCTATAACACCAAAATACGGATTAGTATCTTTTATTCGAAATGATTGATTTGTGAAAATGATTTTTTTCGACTATCTTTGAAGTAATAATTCATTCAAAATGAACCAAAGAGAATTTGATGCTGTTGAATTGCAGCGGAACATTAGAGAAAAATTGGGTAAAGAATATGAAAAAGACCCAAAGTTAAGAAGCAAGCGTTTAGCCGCTGTTCGCAAAAAATATGGAATTACTGTTAAACCAAGACAGTATGCTAGTAGGTGATTAAAAGCCTTTAGAGCGACAACTGGCAAGCCAATCTTGATCTGTCAATTCTTTGGGTTTGTATATATTTGTAATTACTAAAAATTCATAAAATGAAAATACCATTTATTCTTCTTTTAACTCTTTTGTATATAAAACCGCTTTATTCTCAGTGGAACGAATTGAAATCAAATTATAATATAAAACAACACCTGCATCTTAAATATAAGGTGAGAAAAATAATGGAATACCATTATAATAATTACGACTCCACAAGTAAATATCATACTATGATGTTTGATACCGTAGGATGGGTGACCAGTGATTCAAGCAAAATGGGAATTATATATTATCAATATTCTCCTGATGGTTTTATCCAAGCATACCAAGTAAAATATACAAATGGCAATTATGAAAACGATACTTTTATATATAATGCCGACAAAACAAATGTGAAAAAAGAAACTGATGCCAGTAATAACACTTCCACTTATTTTGAATTTAACGAAAGCGGAAAACTGTTAAAGACGACTTGGGGAAATTATGTTCACCAGTATTATTATATAGAAAATGGCACAGAAATACACGACAGCGAATACTATCATGGGAAAATACTGAAGTGCGACATATCACTACTTGACGAACAAGGTAATTTGAAAAAGAAAGTTAGCCATACTCGTCTATGCAACAAGTATGATGAAACAATATTTGAATACGATTTGAACGGGGAGCTAAAGAGTATAACAAATACCAGAACAGGAAAAATTGTTACCCAATATATAAACGAGAAATTGGATAAATACGGCAACTGGATACTGCGGAAGGAAATAGATTTGAGTAATAACCACGAGTATTATATAAAAAGAACTATCGAATATTATTGATTTGGGTTAATTGGCATATGTACTTCTGTCCCTCGCAGATTTGACAACTCGCCTCACACGGTCATACGCAGAGTTGGAAATCATCATACGCACAGTCATACGCTGAGTCGTCGAATCATCATACCAAATCACCACACACTTAATTATTCTATAACTATCTTCTTCATTTCATTTCCCATATTTACAAAATAAATCCCTTTGGGTTGTTGTGAAAAATCCAAAACATTTTGTGTGGAAATAGCTTCTGTTTGTAATAGCTGCCCTACGCAATTATATATACGAACCGATGCCGATTTTATATAATAGTTTGGATAGTTTATATTGACAACGCCGCAAGATGGATTTGGGAATACAGAGAATTGAGTAGTATTTATATCTTCTATTCCATTGGGAATAAATAAACAAGTACTGGCATTATTATATAAATTCCCAAAAGCACTATCGTAATAATTACAGAGTCCGCCTTCAGGACAGTCAGTAACGAAGCAAGGTTCCAGCAACGACATGGGCCCAATATAACCAATTCGCTCAAACACCGTATCCAGTTGAATTTTATTGCCGAATTGGTTGGGATTATAATAAGTAAAAGAATACCACTGTAAATTGTATCCGTTCAATATGACATGCCCAGTATCTTTTATATGAACCATTTTTGAACAACTACCATAATGAAAAAAAGGTGTAGAATCTCCAGGCAATAAATGAAAATTGTAAAGGGTATCCCATCTGCCACTAGTATCATATTGATATACTATTCCATTATTTGCGTAACTATATGTTTCAGTAACCGGACCATAAAATAATTTAGGAATAGACTGATCAACATATTTTGTGTGGGTAGAAATAATACTGCACTGTTGGCCAGCAATTGTTGTATCGTGGGTATAGGTATATTCTCTATAACCATAAGTAGCAAACCAGCCATAATGAGAATACCATTTGGCTCCTTTATCGCACCACTGTTGGGCATTGGTGGAGAGGAATGAAATGAAAAATAATGTGAATAGAATGATTGCTTTTCTGTGGTTCATATAATAGTTTTATACTTAGTGTAAAGATGCAGAAAATGGATTTTGGTTGCCAGGGTTGGGCAAACAAAGATAGAACTTCTATTTAAAAAATTATATAATATCTCTTCGCAGATTCGACGACTCCCCATGCACACAGTCATACGCTGAGTCGTCGAATCGCCAAACCACAATACTTCAACATTATCATGCGTCAGCCCATTAACCATTAACCATTAACAATTAACAATTAACAATTAACCATTAACAATTAACCATTAACCATTAACCATTATTAAACCGCTACTCTCCCCTTTATCGCTGGCCACGGATCATAGTTTTCCAAAGTAAAATCATCATATACAAAATCGAAAACAGATTTTACATCGGGGTTTAGTTTCATTGTGGGATAAGGTTTCGGCTCACGGCTCAATTGTAATTCTACTTGCTCGAAATGGTTTGTATATATATGTGCATCGCCGAGTGTATGTATAAATTCTCCGGGTTTTAAATTGCATTCTTGTGCCACCATTAAAGTTAATAATGCATAGGATGCTATATTAAATGGAACGCCCAAAAACAAATCGGCACTGCGTTGGTATAGTTGGCAGCTTAGTTTTCCATCGGCTACATAAAACTGGAAAAATGCATGACAGGGCATTAACGCCATACGTGGCAAATCGGCCACATTCCATGCACTTACTATCATACGCCTGCTATCGGGATTTGTTTTTAATTGTTGTAATACTTCTGTAATTTGGTCTATATGTTTTCCATCTGCGGCTGGCCAACTACGCCATTGGTAGCCATATACAGGGCCTAGCTCTCCTTTTTCATCAGCCCATTCGTCCCATATAGTTACGCCATGTTCTTTTAAATATTTGGTATTTGTTTCCCCTTTCAAAAACCATAACAATTCATGTATAATAGATTTTAAATGTACTTTTTTAGTGGTCACCATCGGGAAACTTTCGCTCAAATCAAACCGCATCTGATAACCAAAAACGGATTTTGTTCCAGTACCTGTTCGGTCACTTTTTAGGGTGCCGTTATTATATACATGCTTTAGTAGTGTTTCGTATTGATTCATTTTTATTTATTATATGTTTGTCACCCTGAGTTTATCGAAGGGCATCTATTTGTCGGTCTTCGATAAACTCAGACTGACAAATATTACTATTATACTACTGCTTTAAACCTCGTCCTCCTCGGTGTTACATCGCCCAGTCTTGCTTTTTTGTTTTCTTCATAGTCACTATAATTTCCTTCAAAATAAAATACTTGCGAGTTGCCTTCAAAAGCCAATATATGAGTAGCAACCCTGTCAATAAACCACCTATCGTGACTTATAATAACAACGCATCCTGCAAAGTTTTCTATTGCTTCTTCCAATGAGCGAAGTGTATTAATATCTATATCATTTGTTGGCTCATCTAATAGTAATACATTGCCTCCATCTTTCAGGGTCATGGCCAAGTGCAAACGGTTACGCTCACCACCAGATAATACCCCTACCAATTTGCTTTGGTCATTGCCATTAAAATTAAATTTTGATAAGTATGCTCTCGAGTTCATGGTGGTATTTCCAACTACCAAATTATCCAATCCGCCACTCACTACTTCATATACTGTTTTATCGGGCAATAATGCTTCGTGACTTTGATCAACATACGAAATCTTAACAGTTTCACCTACTTTAAATGTTCCCGAATCTGGTTGTTCTAATCCCATAATCATGCGGAACAAAGTAGTTTTTCCCACACCATTCGGACCTATAATACCCACGATACCACCTTTGGGCAAAC
>JANYDJ010000229.1 GCA_025363675.1 Flavobacteriaceae bacterium
CGTTGTCGCCAACCAAACCAAATTTTCTTACAATCACCCTCTTTATATATTCTGCCCCTGGTTGGCGTTGTCGCCAACCAAACCGAATTTTCTTGCCCCTGGTTGGCGTTGTCGCCAACCAAACCAAAATCACCCTCTTTATATATTCTGCCCCTGGTTGGCGTTGTCGCCAACCAAACCAAATTTTCTTACAATCACCCTCTTTATATATTTCAAATATTGCTTAGTTTTGCCGCCCCATGGTAGAAAAAGATATATTGGTTGAGGCTTACGAGCATATGTGCCAAGTGGGGGCTATGGCCGCTACTTACGAGGCCAATAGGTCTATTTGCAAATACGTGCATAGCACCAGTCGCGGACACGAAGCCATACAGTTGGCAATGGGTATGCGGTTAAAAGCTTGCGATTATATCAGTCCTTATTATAGAGATGAAAGCATATTGCTCGGCATGGGCCTTAGTCCCTATGAGCTTATGCTACAATTACTAGCCAAGGCCGATGACCCCTTTAGCGGTGGCAGAAGTTATTATAGTCACCCCTCGCTTAAGCGTGATGGTTTTCCACGTATGCTACACAGTAGCAGTGCCACTGGCATGCAAGCTATACCGGCCACAGGCATGGCACACGGCATAGCCTATATGGAAAGTATGAACTTGTTGCCTGTTAATGAAAAACCTGTTGTTGTCTGCTCTATGGGCGATGGTTCTGTGACGGAGGGGGAGGTGTCGGAAGCGTTGCAAATGGCTGTGCTAAAGAAACTGCCCATCTTGTTCTTGGTTCAGGACAACGATTGGGGAATATCTGCAACAGGCAAAGAGATGCGTGCGGTTGATGCTTATGAATTTGCAGGAGGGTTTGGAAACTTAAAGCGGATGCGTGTTGATGGAAGTGATTTTGAAGAGTCGTGGGCCGCTGTAGGCAAGGCGATGGATTGGATAAGAGAAAAAAGGAAACCGCTATTACTGCATGCTTCTGTGCCTTTACTAGGGCATCACACCTCGGGCGTTCGCAAAGAGTGGTATCGTGGCGATGAGGATTTAAATGAACACGCCAAAAACGACCCCGTAAAAAAACTAAGAAATGTTTTAATAAAACTAGGTGCTGAAGAAGAAGAACTTAAAGATATAGAAGCAAAAGCGGCAGAATATGTGGCAAAGGAGTTTAACAAAGCCTGCAATGCCGCAGACCCCGACCCCGCAACAGTAAGCGACCATGAGTTTGCACCAACTCCTATTACAGAAGAAACAGGAAACCGTTGCCCCGCAACCAATGAGGCTGTTTTAATGGTTGACGCAGCTTTGCATGCTGTTGACGAACTAATGGCAAAACACCCCGAGTGCCTGTTTTATGGCCAAGATGTGGGAAAAAGACTTGGCGGAGTGTTTAGGGAAGCCGCAACACTTGCTGACAAATACGGCGAAAACCGTGTATTTAATACCCCCATACAAGAGGCATATATTGTAGGCTCCACAGCCGGTATGAGTGCTGTTGGACTAAAACCTATTGTAGAAATACAGTTTGCCGACTACCACTGGACAGGGCTTAACCAACTAGTTACTGAGCTTTCAAAATCGTGCTACCTTACTATGGGCAAGTACCCTGTAAGCTCTGTTATTAGAATACCTTGCGGTGCTTATGGCGGGGGCGGACCTTACCATTCGGGAAGCATCGAGTCAACTCTTTTGAATATTAGGGGCATAAAGGTGTGCTATCCATCAAATACGGCAGATATGAAGGGTTTAATGAAGGCTGCTTTTTATGATCCCAACCCCGTTATTATGCTTGAACATAAAGGGCTATATTGGAGTAAGAATCCAGGAACGGATGAGGCCAAGTGTATTGAGCCCGATGAAGAATATATACTCCCTTTGGGCAAAGCAAATATTGTTCTGGGTGCAAATAAAGATGCAGTGGATGCGGGAGAGTCGATTTGTATCGTAACCTATGGCATGGGTGTATATTGGGCCAAGGCGGCGGCAAAAGGCTTTCCGGGCTGCGTAGAAATATTAGACCTGCGAACCTTGAACCCTTTAGACGAAGAAGCCATCTTTGCTTTAGTGAAACGGCATGGCAAATGCATCATACTAACCGAGGAGCCCTTATTAAACTCTTTTGCCGAAAGTTTGCAAGGCCGTATTTCACATCACTGTTTTCAGTATTTAGATGCCCCTGTAGGGCTGGTGGGTGCATTAAATTTACCCGCTGTTCCCATAAATTTAGAACTCGAGAAAATGATGTTGCCAAATGCAGAGAAACTATCGTTGGCTATTGGCAATTTGCTTTCTTATTGATATCTTTGTAAGAAATAATCATAAATACTTTAACCACCTTGTTTTTAAAATATACCTTTGCAGAGACCAAATCGAATAACCATGAAAAGATTATTATACTTGTTTCTTTTATTGTCTCTGTGGGCTGGAACTTCTTCGTTTCAAGTTCAACAAGAATATTGCGATACACTAAAAAAAATAGTTGAGGCTAGTCGCCAAAATTTTGACCCTATAAAAAGCGAGCGTAAAAACGGTATTATTGATATATATTATACTTCTAAAATAGCTTTGCCAAACTCCACAGACACTAGAATTTGGGTGGGTAACAATCAACTATATTTTACCTGTAAATTAGTTGAAAACAGTAGCAGGTCGGAGGTGGAAAAAGAATATAAACAAGCTGTAGCCTCGGTAAGATCTTGCTTAGGAAACTGGAAAGAGTTTAAACCCAAAAACACTTCTTTACATTCCCTTGATCAGGGTTTTAAAGAGGAAACCACTGAAAAATGTGGTCCTGTGGTAATTGTAAGTATGCAGGATAACCCCGTTAAGTATGGCTTTTACAAGGTTGTAATAATGGTGAAAACCTTTTAATTGCTGTCCCAGGTTGTTCCTTCTTTACTATCTTTTATAACGAAACCAAAAGCTTCTAACCGCTTCCTAATATTGTCAGAAGTATCGTAGTCTTTTCGTTGCTTTGCTTCTTCTCGCAATTGTAAAAGTAGGTGCATGGCCGTATCGAGTTTTCCTTGGTTTGCAGCTGGCTCCTCCATCAATCCCAATACATCAAATACAAAAGTATGCATAATTTTTTTGAGAAGGATTAAATCGTCTGTCGTTATGGTTTCTTTACCATCATTAACAGAGTTTATTATTCGCGACCCCTCAAATAGATTGGCAACCAGTATAGGAGCATTAAAATCTTCATTCATTGCTTCGTAACAAGCCCTCTCTAGTGCTTTAATATCCGAGGTTGAAACATCGCTTGGTGTTATTTTTTTGAGCGTTTTTATAGCTGTCATTAGTCGAGAATATCCTTTTTCAGATGCTTGCAAGGCCTCATTTGAAAAATCAAGGGTGCTTCTGTAATGAGTTTGCATCATAAAAAAACGCACCGCCATCGGTGTATACCCCTTTTCTAATAATGGGTGGTCGCCGCTAAACAATTCTCCTGGCAAAAAACCATTCCCTGCCGATTTTGACATGCGAACATTGTTTACGGTAAGCATGTTGGTATGCATCCAATAATTAACCGGTGCTTTGTGGTTACATGCCTGCGACTGAGCAATCTCGTTGGTGTGGTGTGTTGCTTGTAAATCCATTCCCCCGCCATGTATATCAAACGTTTCGCCGAGGTATTTGCTACTCATTGCCGAACACTCTATATGCCATCCCGGAAAACCCCACCCCCATGGCGAATTCCACTTCATAAGTGTTTCGGGTTTAGATGCAATCCAGAGGGCAAAATCTAAACGTCCGTGTTTTTCATCTTGGCCGCTAAGCTCGCGTGTTCCTTCCAAAAGGTCTTCAAGCTTTCGATTGGTTAACTGCCCATAGAGATATTCTTTATTATACTTTTCTACATCAAAATAAACCGTGCCATTTGCTTCATAGGCATACCCACTAGAAATCATTTCTTTAATCATTTCTATTTGCTCTCCTATATGCCCTGTTGCGGTTGGCTCTATACTCGGGGGAAGTGTATTAAAAACTCTCATTACTTCATGAAAACCCAATGTATATTTCTGTACTATTTCCATGGGTTCTAGCTGTTCTAATTTTGCTTTTTTTGCAAATTTATCATCGCCCTCATCCCTGTCTCCCTCTAAGTGTCCGGCATCGGTAATGTTTCTCACATATCTAACCTTATACCCTAAGTGCAATAAATATCTGTATATTAAATCGAATGAAATAAATGTACGACAATTACCCAAATGCACGTCGCTATATACCGTGGGTCCGCATACATATAGTCCAACCCTTCCTTTGTGTATGGATTCAAATTTTTCAATTTGTCTAGTTAAAGTATTATATAGTTTTAGCTCTTCCTCCATTTTTAATTTTCAGGTACAAATTGGTTTAAAAATCGTGTATCGTTATCGAAGAAAATACGCAAGTCATTTATTCCGTATTGCAGCATGGCAAGCCTCTCTATGCCCATTCCAAACGCAAAACCACTATAGATGTTTTTATCTATATTACAGTTGGTGAACACTTGTGGGTCCACCATTCCACATCCTAATATCTCTACCCAACCACTGTGTTTGCATACATTACAGCCTTTACCTTTACATATCTGACAGCTAATATCCATCTCAGCACTGGGTTCAGTAAAAGGAAAATAACTTGGTCTGAAACGTACTTTAACATCATTATTAAAAAACTTTTTTACAAATTCATAGAGTGTATATTTTAAATCTGCAAAAGACACTTCTTTATCTATATATAAGCCCTCTAATTGGTGAAAAAAACAATTAGCCCTTGCTGAGATCGCTTCATTTCTATATACTCTCCCGGGCATAAGACTCCTAATTGGTGGCTTAGTGGCTTCCATTAATCTTACTTGCACGCTGCTGGTATGTGTTCGCAAAGCATAATCGTTATTTACAAAGAAAGTATCTTGCATATCCCGTGCGGGATGCTCAGCTGGAAAATTTAATGCACTGAAATTATGCCAATCGTTTTCAATCTCTGGGCCTTCCGAAACTGTAAAACCTAATTTAGAAAATATTTGTATAATATTATTCAAGGTTATTTGTAGTGGATGTCTTGAGCCTGTTTTTTGACCATTATGAGCTAAAGTATAATCAATTACAGTCTTGTTTTTTATATTTAAATTTAAATAGCTTTCTTTATATTTTTCAAATTTAGATTCGGCTAATTGTTTAACTTCATTAATATATTGACCTGCTATTTTTTTTTCCTCTAAAGTAATGTCTTTTAGTAAACTAAATAAATCTTGTATAGGGCTCTTTTTGGTAAGATATTTTAGTCTAAACACTTCTAAGCTCTCAGCAGAATCAATTACATACAAATTGATAGCGGTATTTAACTCTTTACATTTATCTTGAACCATGGTGCAAAATAAAAGGATTTAATGCCTTTTAAAAAATTTGATTTACTTTTAAGGTTTTCAACAGCATTATAATTTAATATAAACTTTTAAATTTTATTCTTAATCTATTCTTATAGATGTTGATTAGTAGAATATATATTTATATTTATATTAGTAAAGTTGGATATTAACATATTCAATAACAGTAATTAACAATTTACTATTATTATAACGTCCTTATATAATGCAACTTAGCAAAGATATTAGAAGGTCTTAGTAAGTTGTATAACATATATTTGTGTATATTTATTAACGTTAATAAAGCTAAAAAAAAAGTTAATAATTATAGTTATTTGTAATATAAATGTACAAACAAGTTTTATAACTAATGGTTATAAAACTTATAAGATAGCTTATAACAAGTATCCCACAGAAAAGGGACATATTATCTATAGTTTTGTTTATTAATTTTAAAATTTTACTTTATCAATATCAATGTTAATATCATCAATGTCAATATTTTGTTTTATAGGTATAATATTTTCGAACAAAAAAGCTCTTTCTGGCTGTAAACCTTTATTTATATAACCATCATCCATTTTATTGTTTAAATTAATATCGTCTACAATTCGTACTCTATAATTTCCAGGCAAGAGATACTTGTATTCTATTTTATTTGACCCATTTATTATATTGCTTCTTACTTGATTTAACTTTTCATCCAAAAGTTCTATAAGCAAGGGCTTAGCCTGTGTTTGATTTATATTTAATATCAAACTTCCATATCTATCATCTTTTTCTGCTTTAAAGCAAATAGAAAATGAATCTACGGGTTGGTTAAAGATATCATTAAAAAGACCTTTTTTAAATTTTATTATATAGCTCTTATCGGATTTTAAAGCTAGCGGTAAAAGATACTGGCTTTTTTCATTGTCTCTAAAAAAGGGATTAAAGTCATTCCTTAGGCGTATGCTGTCTTCAAATACTTCAATATATCTGTCATCATAATTAAAAATAGGATTGTGAAAGCGTACGGTGAGTGTATCGAACAACTCTATTTTTCCACGCTCATTTACATTATTAGTTGTCCAACATTGTCGTCTTTGTTTATTATTCATTTGGTGCAAAATAGTGATATCACGCCACCACCAATCATTCACATAAATATCAAAATGCCCATCTTGCATTTCGGCCGAGGGTGAGAACCAAATAATAGTGTCCTCATCTGTTCCGGGAAACTCCAGCAAATATGCCTCATCTGTAAATAAATTATTTTCAACCAATCGTTTATAAGCTCCCCTGGGTGCTGTAACAAATTGAAAAACACCGTAATTGTTACAGAAGTACTTCTTTAGCTCTGGGGTTTCTAAACTCTTGTCATGAGAAGCACGGAAAACAATAGCGTTAGCAGTAGGATTGCTATCTACAAAAACAATAGGGCCATAAAAACCCAGCAACTCATCTTTATCAGCCTTGTTGTTATTGTTTTCGTCTTTGAAAGCGTATAGACGGTAATTGTCTTCTTTTATACCACCAAACTCAAACTCTCCGGTGCTATTAGAAAAGGTAGTATAATCGTTTTCGTGTCTAAATATAGATGAATCTTCTATTTGTTTATTTAAAATAACAGTATATCCGTTAGCATTTCCACCGGTGTAGGCATCAATAATTTTTCCTTTAATTTTTCCTTTATCAATAAGAGCACCAGTAGAAAAATAAAAATCGACCAAATCAATATCGTTCCCTTCATTTATATCTGCTATGGCATCTTTTAATTGAATGTGATAAGTGGTATTTAACTTTAGGGGATCTTTTAATTTTATTATTAATGTTTTGCCGTCAATTTCAAAATCAGGAGGAATAGTCTGTTTTGGGAAGACGCTTATATTGTTCTCTCCTTTTATAAGTTGAATGTTTTCATCAAACCGAAAGGTTATAATACGGTCAGATATATTCACGGAATGATTTTCAGGTTTTGCTTTTATAAGTTTTGGGGAAGATTTATCTCTACTGCCCCCGGACGGACTACCAATATTGGCACAAGAGGCGAACAAAAAATATATAATATTAATATAGACTATTTTCATTTCTTTTTTATGACATAGAGCATGCTAGAGTAATTAAGGTTGCCTAATGCTTTTACATTAGATATAAAACCTCTATAAAACCCCCTCAATATTTTCATCCCTCGCCCACTATGCATTTCACTACGCATGCTCACATAAAATGCGTCGTAGAACATTCCTTTTTTTTCTACAATTTTAAACCCCAAGCGATCTAGAAGCAGGGCCATGTCACTTGGAGAAAAATGATATATGTGTCTTGGAACATCGTACGCGTCCCACTTCTCTTTATAGTATTGAGCATCATGGCTTTTTCTGTTTGGGACAGCAATGAATAAGGTGCCAGCTTCTTTTAGTATTCTATGAAATTGTAAAAGTGTTTCATCTAGATCATATACATGCTCTAGAACATGCCATAAGCTAATAGCGTCGAAATTTTTCTCCTCTTGATCTGTAATTTGGTTATTAGGAAAAACGTCGATATCGTACCTTTCTTTAACTATTTTTCTAGCACTTTCTGAAACATCCATGCCTGTTGAGTCCCATCCTTGTTCTTTGCAAAAATTAAGAAAATTTCCCAATCCACAACCATAATCTAAAATAGATCCTGTTTTTTTCTGATATTTTGATATGGTTTTAAGTTTCCACCTCAGGTTTCGGTTTCTTACCCAGCGATATAGAAATAATACCAAACTCTTATCGCTGTCTTGGTGTGAAACATATTTATCGCTCTCGTAATATTTTCCACAATTATTAAATTCGGGTCTTGGATTGGTAAAAACAAAATCACAACTATTGCATTGTTCTAAGTTGAAAATTTCGCCTGATGCCACATAGTCTTTACAAGACAAAAAGGTTGTTAGTTTATTCCCCTTGCAAACAGGGCATAAAATTAGTTTTTCCATAATTTTTTTATTTTCCTAGGTGAATCATTAACAGGGAGACATCAGAAGGGTTGACACCGCTAATTCTACTCGCTTGACCCAGCGTGGTTGGCCTTTGTTTGGTTAACTTTTCTCTCGCTTCGCTTGAAAGATTTTGTACAATAGAATAGTCAAATCCTTCAGTTATATGTAAATTATCATATTTTAATAACTTTAAAGCCAGATCTTTTTCTTTTTCTATATAGCTTTCATACTTCATCAATATTTCTGCTTCTGTTTTCGTTTCTTCATCAAATTGCGATAAGAAGAGACCAAGGTCACTATTCATATTTTCTAGTCCTGCAAGAGATACTTGTGGACGTGTTATAATAGAAATTAACTTCACCCGCTGGTTAATGTTTGAAGACCCAACAGAGTCTAAGTAGTTATTTACTAAATCAGATGAAACACTTGTCTTCTTAACAAAATCAATAATATTGTTAATGTTAGTTTCTTTCTCTCTTCTTCTAGTTAATCTTTTCTCGTCGGCTAAACCTATTTTATATCCAATATCTGTTAATCTTAAATCGGCATTATCTTGCCGTAATAAGATTCTAAATTCAGCCCTAGACGTAAACATGCGATATGGTTCATCTGTTCCTTTATTAACTAAATCATCGATTAAAACACCAATATATGCTTGTGAACGATTTAAAATCAGAGGTTCTTTATTATTGTTTTTTAGATGTGCATTTATTCCAGCCATCAATCCTTGACAGGCGGCTTCCTCATAACCGGTTGTGCCGTTTATTTGACCGGCGAAGTATAGATTCTCAATTAAGTGCGTTTCTAATGTTGCTTTTAGCTGGGTTGGAGGAAAATAATCATATTCTATTGCATATCCAGGCCTGAACATTTTAACATTTTCAAAGCCAGCAACCGATCTCAAGGCTTTATATTGTATGTGTTCTGGTAAAGAAGTTGAGAAGCCGTTTACATATATTTCAACTGTGTCCCAACCCTCAGGCTCCACAAAAATTTGATGTCTTTCCCTTTCAGAAAAACGATTTATTTTGTCTTCAATCGAAGGGCAATATCGAGGACCAAGCCCTTTTATTCTTCCTGAATACATAGGCGATTGATCAAACCCTTCTTTCAAAAAAGAGTGTACAATATCATTGGTATAAGTAATCCAGCAACATCTTTGATTTTTTAGTGTAGGACTTTCAGAGTAAGAGAATTTTCCAGGTTTTTCATCT